>JAOPZO010000210.1 GCA_025964065.1 Solirubrobacterales bacterium
CGAGTGGCCCGCGATCCGCGGGTCCGCCTCCGCGAGCGGCCCGGCGACCCAGGCCCGCCAGCGCTCGAGGTCCCACGGCGCGCACAGGGCGCCCGGGATGCCCTCGAGCGCCGCGGGGTGGTTCCCCGTCGGGGTCGAGATGACGGGCACGTCGCACGCGAGCGCCTCGAGGACCGCGATGCCGAACCCCTCGAAGTCCGTGGGGAGGACGACCGCGTTGACCGCGTTGACCCAGAGCGGGACCTCGGCGGGGTCGACGTGGCCCAGGGAGATCAGGCGGGCGCCGTTCGCGACCTCGAGCGCCCGGTCGTGCCGCTTCACGGCCCGCGCGGGGTCGGCGGGGAACAGGAGGCACGGCTCGTCCAGGGGAAGCCCGAGCCGCTCCCGGGCCTCGCGGCGGTCCATGGGGGCGAAGCGCCGCAGGTCGACACCGCACGACAGCACCTGGACGTCGTGGTGGCCCGGGACCCTCGCCGCGAGGTCGGCGCTCGCGGCGCCGATGAGGTCCATCCGGCCGAGGGCGGCCTGCGTGATCCGGCGGGAGCGCGGGTGGCGCACGTCGTTGCCGTGGAGCGTCACGACCTTCGGCGCCGGCCCGCCGAGCGCGAGCGCGACCCACGCGGTGAGCCCGAAGTGCGCGTGGACGACGTCGTGGCCGCCGCCGCGGTGCTGCCGGCGGATGTCCCGCATGGCCTTCGGGTAGCCCCCGGGCGGGAAGGCGAACACGTCCACCTCGATCCCGGGGATGCGGCGGAGCGCGTCGACCTGGTCGCGCACGAACGTCCCGAGCTCTGGCGTGCCCGGGGTGGGCCACATGTTCGTGACGACGAGTGCGCGCATTCGGCACCCTTTCTACGCAATCGCGCCTTGTCCCGTGGCACGGGCCGGCTCGAGCCTCCCGTGGGTCACCGATCCGACCCCGCCCCGGAGGGGGCCCAGCCATGACCCACCGCACCGCCGCCCGGCTCCACGCCTGGCTCACCTCGTCCACCGCCCATGCCGCGGAGCGCCTGCGGTCCGGGCCCGAACGCGGCCAGGGGACCGTGGAGTACGTCGCGCTCATCCTGCTCGTCGCGGGCGTCCTCGCCGTCGCGGTCGCCGCGGCGGGCAAGTCGTCGTTCCGGCTCGACGAGACGGTCTCCGAGCAGCTGACCAAGGCGATCGAGACCGTGAGCAAGTGAGGGCGCACGGCCCGGCGGCGCCTCGCGCCGCCGGGCCGGCCCCCGCTCCCGGGTCGTCGGGGCGAGCATCTAGGCTGCCCGGGTGGCCGCTCCCGTCCCCGCGCACCCCCGCGATCGGCCGATCGCCGTCTTCGACTCCGGGGTCGGTGGGCTCACCGTGCTCCACGAGCTGCTCGTCCAGCTGCCGGCCGAGGACTTCGTGTACCTCGCCGACACCGCCCGCTTCCCGTACGGGGAGCGCACGCAGGAGGAGCTCGAGCGCTTCAGCCTGGAGATCGGCGAGGAGCTCCTGCGCCACCGCGCGAAGCTCCTCGTGGTCGCCTGCAACTCCGCCACGGCCGCCGCGCTGCCCGCGCTGCAGGCACGGATGATGCAGACGACGCTCGGGGTGGACGTCATCGGCGTGGTCCGCCCGGGCGGCGTCCACGCGGTCGCCGCGACCCGCAACGGCCGCGTCGGGGTCCTCGCGACGCCCGCCACCGTCGCCTCCGGGGCCTACGTCGAGGCCGTCGCGGCCGCGGACCCGCACGTCGCCGTGACCCAGGTCGCCTGCCCCGAGCTCGCCCCGCTCATCGAGGACGGCTTCCCCTACGACCAGCGGGTCGTCGACACCGTCCGGGGCTACGTGGCCCCCCTGAGGGACGCCGGGGTCGACACCGTCGTGCTGGGCTGCACGCACTACCCGCTCGTGCGCCCCATGCTGCAGCGCATGCTGGGTCCCGACGTCACCATCATCGCCTCCGGCGCGCCCCTCGCCCGGCAGGTCTCCCACGTCCTCGGCGCCCGCGGGCTCGCCACGCAGCGCACCGGGGAGGGCGAGTACCGCTTCCTCTGCACGGGTGACCCCGAGAACTTCAGGGCGCTCGGCACCCGCTTCCTCCAGATGCCGCTCGGGACGGTCGACGCCGTGGAGCTCGCGCCCGTCGCGGGTGTGCGATGAGCGCCGCGTCCGCCCGCTCCCACGGCCGCGCGCCGGAGGACCTGCGCCCCGTCGCGTTCACCCCGGGCTTCGTGCCGACCGCGACGGGCTCGACGCTCGTGGCCTGCGGCGAGACCCGCGTGATCTGCACCGCCTCCGTCCAGGAGTCCGTCCCGCGGTGGATGCAGGGCCGCGGCACGGGCTGGGTGACCGCGGAGTACGGGATGCTGCCGGCCTCGACGGGCCGGCGGAAGCCGCGCGACGTCACCCAGGGAAAGCTCGACGGCCGCTCCGTCGAGATCCAGCGCCTCATCGGGCGCTCCCTGCGCGTGGTCGTGGACCGGGACGCGCTCGGCGAGCGCACGGTCTACCTCGACTGCGACGTGCTCACCGCCGACGGCGGCACCCGCTGCGCGGCGATCACGGGCGCGTACGTCGCGCTCGCGCTGGCGATGCAGCGGCTCGTGGCCGAGGGGACGCTCGCGCGCTCGCCGCTCACGGGCTCGCTCGCCGCCGTCTCCTGCGGGGTGGTCGGCGGCGTCCCGCTGCTCGACCTGGACTACGCCGAGGACTCCTCCGCCGAAGTCGACGCGAACGTCGTCATGACCGGGGACGGCGGGCTCGTGGAGGTCCAGGCGACCGCCGAGCGCACCCCGCTCTCCCGCGCGCACCTCGACGAGCTGCTCGGGCTCGCGGAGCGCGGCATCACGGACCTGCGCGCCGCGCAGGAGGCCGCGATCGCGGGGACGGTGGCCTGATGCGGCTCGTCCTCGCCACCCGGAACGCGCACAAGGTCGAGGAGTTCGGGCTCATGCTCGCCGAGCACGAGCTCGAAGGGCTTCCGGACCACCTGCCCTCGCCGGAGGAGACCGGGAGCACGTTCGCGGAGAACGCGCTCATCAAGGCGCACGCGGCCGCGGACGCGCTCGGGGTGCCCGTCATCGCCGACGACTCCGGGGTGCAGTCGGCCGCGCTCGGCGGCGCGCCCGGCGTGCGCTCCGCCCGCTTCGCCGGGGAGGACGCCACGGACGAGGACAACCTCCGCAAGCTCCTGCACGAGGCGCCGGCGGGCGACGCGCTGGCCTACGTCTGCGTCATCGCGTTCGTCGACCCGGCGCGCGGCGAGGCGTGGACGGTCGAGGGGCGCTGCACCGGCACCCTCGACCCGCACCCCCGCGGGAGCAACGGCTTCGGCTACGACCCGGCGTTCCTGCCGGACGAGGTCGCCGACCTCCACCGGCCCGGCCGCACCATGGCCGAGCTCGAGCCGGCGGAGAAGGCCCGGATCTCCCACCGGGCCCACGCCGTCGACCTCCTGCGCGAGCGCCTCGCGGGGCGCGCATGAGCGTCGTCCTGCCGCCCGTGCCGCTCGACGGGCCGGCTCCGGGTGCGCGCTCGGGCGCGGCCGCGTTGTCGATCGTCTCCAACTCGGTCCTGATCCTGCTGAAGGTCATCGCGGGCACGGTCACGGGCTCGGTGGCGCTCCTCACCGAGGCGCTGCACTCCGTCTTCGACCTCGTCGCCTCCGTGGTCGCGTTCGTCTCCGTGCGGAAGGCGGACGAGCCCGCGGACGACGACCACCCCTACGGCCACGAGAAGTTCGAGGACATGGCCGCCGCCATCGAGGGGATGCTCATCCTCGTCGGCTCGGGGGTGATCGTCTTCGAGTCGGTCCGCCGCCTCGTCGTGGGCGGCGAGGTGCACGCGCTCGGGTTCGGCATGGCCGTGCTCGCGATCTCCATCGCGGTGAACGTCGTGGTCTCCGCCCGGCTCTCCGCCCGGGCCCGCGAGACCGGCTCGCCCGCGCTCGAGGCCGACGCGGCGCACCTGCGCACGGACGCGCTGACCTCGGGCGGGGTCCTCATCGGGCTCGCGCTCGTGCAGATCACCGGGGAGGCGTGGCTCGACCCCGTCGTCGCGCTCCTCGTCGCCGTCTCCATCGTGGTGGCGGGGGTCCGGATCCTGCGCTCGTCCTCACGCGTGCTCATCGACGAGGCGCTCCCGGCCGCGGAGCTCGCGGCGATCGGCGACGAGGTCCTGGGCTTCGGGCACCGCGGCGTCGCGGGCTTCCACAAGCTCCGGGCGCGGCGTGCGGGCGCGCGGCGCTACGTCGACATGCACGTCCAGTTCCGGGCGGGCACGTCGCTCGAGGACGCCCACGAGACCTCCCACGCGCTGCAGGACGCGATCAGGTCCCGGGTGCAGGGCGCGGACGTCCTCATCCACCTCGAGCCGGAGGACCGCGTGGTCCCGGGCACCGAGGTGCCCGCGGTCGCGCCGGGGCGGCGGGGGCCGCTCAGCGGAGGTTGATCGCGGCGCTGGCGCCCACGGCGAAGGCCACGGCCCCGTAGCCCTGGTAGCCCGCGACGAGCAGGAGGACCGTGAGGACCACGCAGGCCCCGACGGTCATGCTCCAGGCGATGCGGTTCAGCGGTGTCACC
>JAOPZO010000215.1 GCA_025964065.1 Solirubrobacterales bacterium
GGGCCGGGCGGCGGCGGCGCGCGTCGTCCCGCTCCGCGATGTCCAGGCGGCTCGGGTGCCGCGGCTGCACACCGGCATCGGCGAGCTCGACCGGGTGCTCGGCGGCGGCATCGTCCCGGGCTCGCTCGTGCTCCTGGGCGGCTCGCCAGGCATCGGCAAGTCCACGCTCACGAACATGGCCATGGGGCACCTGGCGGCGGCGGGCCGCACGACGCTCTACGTCTCGGGGGAGGAGTCCGCGCAGCAGATCCGCCTGCGTGCGGAGCGCCTCGAGTCGCCCGCCTGCCGTGCGCTCGACGTGCCCGTCCTCTCCGAGACGGACCTCGAGACGGTGCTCGCGACGATGGAGGCGCTGAAGCCCGACGTCATGGTCGTGGACTCCGTCCAGACCCTCCACGCGGCCGAGCTCAACGGCGCGCCCGGCTCGGTCGGCCAGGTGCGCGAGGTCGCGGCGCGCATCATGCAGGTCGCGAAGGCCTCCTCGGTCGCGGTGATCCTCGTCGGCCACGTCACGAAGGAGGGCTCGCTCGCCGGTCCCCGTGTGCTCGAGCACCTCGTGGACTGCGTGCTCCAGTTCGAGGGGGAGCGGGAGCGGACGTACCGCACGCTCCGCGCGCTCAAGAACCGCTTCGGCTCCACGAACGAGGCCGGGGTCTTCGAGATGCGCTCCGACGGCCTCGTCGAGGTCCTGGACGCGAGCGCCCGCTTCGTCGGCGAGGCCACGAAGAAGCCCGGCTCCGTCGTCCTCGCCTCCATGGAGGGCACCCGCCCGCTGCTCGTCGAGGTGCAGGCCCTCGTGTCGCCGTCGGAGATGGTGCCGCCGCGGCGCGTGTGCAACGGCATCGACCGCAACCGCCTCGCGCTCGTCCTCGCGGTCCTCGGCCGCCACGCCGGGATCGGCTGCGGCACCGCGGACGTGTTCGTCAACGTCGTGGGTGGCGTGCGCATCGACGAGCCCGGCGCCGACCTCGCGGTCGCGCTCGCGGTGGCGAGCGCGCAGAAGGGCGTCGCCCTCGGCGGGGAGGGCGCGAAGGTCCCGGTCGCCGCGTTCGGGGAGGTGGGCCTGACGGGCGAGCTCCGCTCGGTCGGCCACGCGGAGCGGCGCCTGGAGGAGGCGGCGAAGTTCGGCCTCCGCGACGTCGTGCACCCCGCGACCGCCCCGAGCCTCCGCCAGGCGCTCCGCCTGGCCTTCGCGGGCGCCGAGGCCAGGGGGGCCGCGAGCGCGCGCCGCACCGCCGCGGCCTGAGTGGCCATGAGCCCCTGCGTCAGGGGCTCCGTGGGCGCTCGCGCGCTCTCAGACGGCCCGGGCCGCCACGATCACGACGTCGTCGCTCGGGCGGCCGACCTGCGCCCGCACCGCGGCGGCCTGGAGCCGCGCCGCGATCTCGTCCACGTCGCGCCCCGCGCAGCGCTCGAGCTCGCGGTGGAGCGCCTCCTCGCTGAGCGGCCCGCCCTCGTCGCCGGCCGAGACCCCGTCCGTGAACGTCACGAGCGTGTCGCCGGAGCGGAGCACGCCGTCCACCGGGCGCAGCTCGATGTCGTCCCGCCAGCCGAGGATCGTCCCGCGCTCGCCGAGCACGTCGACCTCGCCGCTCGCCCGCAGCACCCGCGGCGCGGGGTGTCCGGCGCAGACCACCTCGGTCTCGATGCCGTCGGGGCCCGGCGCGAACGTCGCGAGCACGACGGTCGCGTAGCGCCCGCGGTCGCGCCGCTCGGAGAGCAGCATCCGGTTCAGCACCTCGAGGACCTTCGCCGGCTCCTGCTCGTAGGTCCACGCCGTCCGCAGCGTGTGACGGCACAGCCCCGTGAGCGCGGCGGCCGGGGCACCCTTGCCCGCGACGTCGCCGACCGCCAGCGCGGTCTTGCCCGAGTCGAGCGCGAGCACGTCGTAGAAGTCGCCGCCGATGTCGATCGCAGCGTCCGCCGGGCGGTAGCGCGTCACGAGCTCGAGGCCCTCGACCTCGGGCAGGCGGTCGGGGAGGAAGCTCGCCTGCAGCACCCGGGCGACCTCGACCTGCTGCTCGTACAGGCGCGCGTTGTCGAGCGCGAGCGCCGCGCGGCCCGCCAGGTCCTGCGCGAGCGCGAGCTCGTCGATGCCGTAGCGCCGGTCCTCCGCGAGGCTCGCGAGCGCCAGGACGCCGATGGAGCGCCCGCGGGCACGGAGCGGGACGAGCATCCAGCGCCGCCCGGACCGGCCGTCGTGCTCCCGCAGCGTCTCGTCGACCGCGTCGCCGACCACGGGGCCGCCGCGACCGTCGACGACCTCCGCGCGCCCCTGCCGCAGCACCCGGGCCAGCGCGGTCTCGGCGTCCGGGGTGAGCGGGGAGGTCGAGGGGAGCGCGAGCAGCTTGCGCTCGAGCGCGTCGTCCACGGCGGAGAGCGCCACGCGGTGCGCTTCGCCCGACCGCACGGTCTCCACCAGGCAGACGTCGCCGAGGTGCGGGACGGAGAGCCGGGCGAGCGACTCGAGCGTGGAGCGCAGGTCGAGCCGCGCGTCGAGCGCCGGGGAGGCGGCGGCGAGGAACGAGGAGCGGCGCTCCGCGGCCTCCGCGGCCTGGCGCGCGCGCTGCTCGAGCGCGAAGAGCTGGTCGCGGACGCGGTAGGCGGTGACGTCGAGCTGGACGCCGACGTGGCGGATGACCTCCCCCCGCTCGTCCCGGATCGGCGCGATGTGGAGCTCGTTGAAGAACGGCGTGCCGTCCTTGCGGTGGTTCACGAACTCCACGCTGGCCGGGCGCCCCTCGCGGATCGCCGCGGCGATGCGCGCCACCTGGTCGCGATCCGTGCTCTCGCCCTGCAGGAAGCGGCAGTTGCGCCCGATGACCTCGGCCTCGGGGTAGCCCGTCATCTCGAGGAACGAGCGGTTCGCGTAGACGATGGGGTTGTCCTCGAGCCGCGGGTCGGTGAGGACGAACCCGGTCCCGCTGAGGTCGAGCGCCTGACGCATCAGCGCGAACTCCCCGCCCACCCGGAGGTTCTCGGCCTGGAGGCGTGCGTAGTACCGGGCGAGTGCGACCCGCACCTCGACCGCGCTGATCGTCTCGCCGCCCACGTCGAGCACCCACACGTCGGCGGCCCCGGCCGACAGCGCCGCGTCGACGTCCACGTCGCCCGGGTAGCCCACGAGCACCACGACGGGCCCGTCGCCGCCCGGGACCATCGTCAGGTCGCGGCAGAGCGCAACGCCGTCCCCGTCCTCGACCTCCGCCCCGAGCACCACCAGGGGCTGGTTGCGGCGGCCCTCCTGGAGGACCGTCTCGACGTCCGCGGCGACGAGCACCTGGTGCCCGTGGCGCTCCAGCTCCGCCCGCAGGGCGGCCCGCCGACCCTCGTCGGCATCGGCGACGATCGCGTGCACTCAGTGGACCTCGGCGACCGTGAGGCGGGCGAGCGCGTCCGCGAGCTCGAGCACCCGACGAGCCTCGCCGTCGCCCGCGACCACCACGAGGGGGCGGCCGTCACGCTCCGCGCGCACGTCGGCGTCGAGCAGGACCTGCAACCCGGTGGAGTCCATGAAGTCCAGCCCGCTGTAGTCGAGCACGAGCGATCCGCCGCCCGCGCGGCGCTCGGCGTCGGCGATCGCCCGCTCCAGGCGGTCGGCGGTCGCGAGGTCGAGCTCGCCCCGCGCGAGCACGCGGACGGCCGTCCCTTCCTGCGACGTGATGACATCGAGCTCGCCCACGAGACCACATGGATACTTCCGCGGGGGGCCGACGGATGCGCTCCGGGCGGCGGATGAGCGCCTGGACCCCCCCTGACGTTGGAACCCAACTTGTCGGGCCTCCGCGTCCCCCAGGGTTAGACCGCTCGACGCGGGGTACCGCAACAGGTGTCGTGCCGTCGCTCCACCTCTCCCTCGCCGCCGAACCGTCCGCGGTCGGCCACGCCCGTGACGCCCTGGACGAGCTCGCCCCGGTCGTCGGCGACGCGGCCATGCTCGACCTGCGGCTCCTGGTCTCCGAGATGGTCACGAACGCCGTGCGGCACGCAGGCGCCACCGGGTCGCCCCGGGTGCTGCTCGTGGTCGAGGGCGGCCCGGGCCAGGTGCGCGTCGAGGTCCACGACGAGGGCCCCGGCTTCACGGCGCCGGCCGAACCGGGGCCGCGCGACGAGGGCACATCCGGGTGGGGGCTGTACCTCGTCCAGAAGCTCGCGCGCCGGTGGGGCACCGAGCCCGCCCCCGACGCGCACGTGTGGTTCGAACTCGCGACGAGCTAAAGCCACCATGAAGAAACGGGGCTGCGCCTGGTAGAATCACTGCCGATGGCGCAGCGATCAGGTGGTCCTCAGGAGTTGGAGAGCCGCCAGGAGCCCGCCCTCGTGAAGGCCCTCGAGATGGTCGCGCCGGGGACGGCGCTGCGTGAGGGCATCGACGACATCGTCCACGCACGGACGGGCGGATTGATCACGATCGGCGATCCCGACGAGCTCTCGTTCCTGTTCTCGGGCGGAATCAAGCTGGACGTCGACTACACGCCGGCGCTGCTCTACCAGGTGGCGAAGATGGACGGCGGGATCGTCCTGAACGCCAACGCGACGAAGATCACGATGGCGAACGTCCAGCTCGTGCCGGACCCGACGATCCTGTCGCTCGAGACCGGCACCCGGCACCGCACCGCCGAGCGCGTCTCGAAGCAGACCGACGCGCTCGTGATCGCGGTCTCCCAGCGTCGCGAGGTCGTCTCGCTCTACGTCGACGGCGCGAAGTACATCCTCGAGGACATCCCCGTCGTGCTCGCGAAGGCCAACCAGGCGCTCGCGACCCTCGACAAGTACCGCACCCGCCTCGACCAGGTCTCCACCCGCCTGACCGCCCTGGAGTTCGAGGGCGGAGCGACCCTGCACGACGTCCTCACGGTGCTCCAGCGCTCCGAGCTCGTGACGCGCATGGCCGTCGAGATCGAGCGCTACATCGTCGAGCTGGGCACCGAGGGGCGCCTGATCGAGATGCAGCTCGAGGAGACCATGGTCGGCACCGCGTCCGACAAGGCCGCGCTCGTGCACGACTACCTCGCCGAGGACTCCGACGAGGCGTTCGCCGCCGCGCTGGACCAGATCGGCCGTCTGCCCCACCAGGATCTCCTGGACTTCGGCCGCCTGGCCGAGCTCGTCGGGTACGACCGCAAGCTCAACACGCTCGACTACCCCGTGTCCCCCAGGGGATACCGGATCCTCGGGCGCATCCCACGCCTCCCCAAGCTCGTCGTGCAGCAGATCGTGAAGGAGTTCGGGGGCCTCGACGAGATGCTCGCGGCCACCGACGCGGAGCTGGAGACGGTCGAGGGCGTCGGCGAGATCCGGGCGAAGGACATCCGCGAGGGCCTTCGTCGCTTGCAGGAGATCAACCTCGTGGACCGCTACTTGCAGACGTGACGGACATCGCGTCGTGCAGGACCGCATCAACCCCCAAGGAGGACACCATCTCAGACACGGAAATCGATCCCGAGCTGCTCGAGGATCTTGAGGCAATCGTTCCCGTGAACATCGACTTCGAGTGCGGCGACCAGGTCGTCTACCCGCACCACGGCGCGGGCGTCGTGATGAAGAAGGAGATGCGGAAGATGTTCGGGGCCGAGCGCGAGTACCTGACCATCAAGATCCTCCACAACGACATGACCGTCATGGTCCCGTGCGAGAACGCCGGCATCGCCGGGCTGCGCCGGATCATCGACGAGGAGATGGTCAAGAAGGTCCTCGCCGTCCTCAAGGACGACCTCTCCGACATGCCGAAGAACTGGAACCGGCGCTTCAAGCACAACCGGGACAAGATCAAGACCGGCGACATCTACGAGCTCTCAGAGGTCGTCCGCAACCTGGCGATCCGCGAGCACGAGAAGGGCCTCTCGACGGGCGAGAAGCAGATGTACACCCGGGCGAAGAAGATCCTCGCGTCCGAGCTGATGTACGCGCTCGAGAAGAGCGAGGACGAGTCGGAGGCCTACCTCGACGACCTCCTGCAGACGTCCGCGGCCTCGAAGATCCCCGAGTCGGCGGCGAAGTAGCCCCGCCCCCCGTGCCGACGACGGTCGCGCTCCTCGTGGCCGCCGGCCGGGGGGAGCGCCTCGGCCACGACCGGCCGAAGGCGCTCGTCCCGTGCGCGGGGCGCCCGCTCATGGCCTGGTCGCTCGACGCGCTGCAGGCCGTCGACGCGATCGGCCACGTCGTGGCGGCGCTGCCGCCGGGCATCACCGCGCCGCACGGGACCCTGGGCGTCACGGGCGGCGCCGAGCGCTCCCACTCCGTCCGGGCGGCGCTGCACGCCGCGCCCGTGTCGGACTGGGTGCTCGTCCACGACGCGGCACGGCCCATGCTCACGCCCGCGATCGTCGAGGAGCTCCACGACGTGATGGCCTCGGAGGACTGCGACGCGGCCATCGCCGCGACCCCGGTCGCCGACACGATCAAGGAGGCTGCGGGCGAGGTGGTCGTCCGCACGCTCGACCGGTCGCACCTCTGGGCGATCCAGACGCCGCAGCTCTTCCGCCGCGACGCGCTGGAGCGGGCGCTCGGGCTCGGCGACGCGGCGCTCGCGGCCGCCACGGACGACGCGTCGCTCATCGAGTCCTTCGGCGGCGAGGTGCGCCTGGTGCCCACGACGAGCCAGAACTTCAAGGTCACCACGCCGGAAGACCTGCACCTCGCGGAGCTCATCCTGCGCGACCGGTCGTAGGGTTCCGGGCCGCATGCTGACCGACTACCACGTCCACCTCCGCCCGGACGGGCCCGACACGCCCGCCTCGCGGTACTTCACCGCGGGCAACGCCGAGCGCTACCGCGAGTCCGCCAGCGAGAAGGGGATCGCCGAGCTCGGGGTCGCGGAGCACGTGTACCGCTTCACGGACGCGCTCGAGGTGTGGGACCACGAGCTGTGGCGCGAGAACGCCCGCGACGACCTCACGGACTACTGCGGGTGGGTGAAGGAGGAGACGGACCTGAAGCTCGGCATCGAGGCCGACTTCATCCCGGGCCGCGAGGACCGCATGGCGGGCCTGCTCGAGGGCCATCCTTGGGACTACGTCGTCGGCTCGATCCACTTCCTCGGCGAGGGCGCGCTCGACTACGACAAGTACGACGTCTGGACGCGCGCCGACTCCGCCGACAAGGTCTGGCGGACGTACTTCGAGTGGCTCGCGGAGGCCGCCACCTGCGGGCTCTACGACGTGCTCGCCCACCCGGACCTCGTGAAGCACTGGGGCAGCGAGCGCCCGCAGCCCGACCGCGACCCGCGGTACTACTACGACATCGCGATGGGCGCGATCGCCGACTCCGGCATCGCGATCGAGCTCTCCACCGCCGGGCTGCGCAAGCCCGTGGGCGAGCTGTACCCGAGCGAGGCGTTCCTCGAGATGGTCGTCGACGCGGGCAACCCGATCGTGCTCTCCTCGGACGCCCACACGCCGGACGTCCTCGGCTACGGCTACGAGCGGGCGGTCGCGCAGCTGGAGCGGGTGGGCGTCACGGAGATCGGCGTCTTCGAGGACCGCGTGCTGCGGCTCGAGCCGATCGGGTGAGCGCCTCGCGCACCGGGATCGGCTGGGACTCCCACCGCCTGGCCGAGGGCCGGCCGCTCGTGCTCGGCGGGATCACGATCCCGCACACCCACGGCCTGGACGGCCACTCCGACGCCGATGTCCTCGCCCACGCGATCACGGACGCGCTGCTCGGCGCGGCCTGCCTCGGCGACATCGGGGAGCACTTCCCCGACACGGACGAGGCCTTCCGCGGCGCGGACTCGCTCGCCCTGCTGCGCGAGGCGGTCGTCCGCTGCGCGGCGGCGGGCTGGGCGCCCGTGCACGCCGACGCGACCCTCGTCATGGAGCGCCCGAAGGTCAAGGCGCACAAGCCCGCGATGGAGGAGGCGCTCGCCGCGGCGCTCGGGCTGCGGGGAGCGGACGTGAACGTCAAGGCCTCCACGGGGGAGGGCATCGGGTTCGTCGGCCGCGAGGAGGGCGTCGCGGCGCTCGCCACGGTGACGGTCGAGCGGGTGCCCGCCACCACGTCGTCGTCGGCGCGACCACGGATCTGATCCTGCCGCCCGCGGGGATCCGGGCGCCATGCGCGAGCTCGTCCCCGCCCTGCCGGCCGCGTGGGTCGCGGCCGGTGCCACCCCCGCCGCCGCCGCCGGGAAGGACCGGAGCGCAACGCCGCGACACCGCGAG
>JAOPZO010000217.1 GCA_025964065.1 Solirubrobacterales bacterium
AGCTGGGGCGCGAGCGCCGCGAGCCGCGCCGGGTCCACGTGCACGCGGGCCTCGAGGAAGCGGTGGCGCCGGGCGTAGAGCAGCACGCCGACGTTCATGGCCTCGCCGCGCTGGAGGTCGGGGACGAGGCGCCAGAGCGCGTACTGGTAGGCCTCAGGCGCGGGCATCCTGCGCCTCCTCGACCCAGGCGCGCGGGCCCTCCAGGCGGCGGGTGAGTGCCTCGACGTAGGGGTGGTCGCCGTCCGGGCCGAGCCAGGCGCGTGGGACGAGGTCGAGGATCCCCTGCACGACGGCGCGGTCGACGCGGCCGTGCAGGCGCTCGTCGGCCTCGCGAAGGTCGCCCGCGAGCGGCAGCAGCACGTGCTGGGCGATGAGCCCGAACGGCCGCCGCGCCTCCGTGACGGGGTCCGAGCCGCCGTGGTGGCGGTAGAGCGCGGCGCCGTGGTCGATCAGCCAGAGGGCGTCGTGCCACACGAGGAGGTTCGGGTTCGCCGGGGTGCGGTCGACGTTCTCGACGAGCGCGTCGAACCAGACGACGTCCGCGGCGAGCTCCGGGCTGGGGGCGAAGCGCGCGGCCGGGTTGTAGGTCAGCGAGCCCGGGAGGAAGTCCATCGCGAGGTTCGTGCCGGGGCTCGCCTTCAGGAGGTCCTGGATCTCCTGGTCGGGCTCGGCCGGCGCAAGCGCCGGGTCGACCTCCATCAGCACGAGCTCCGGGACCGGCAGCCCGAGCGCCCGGGCGAGCTCGCCCGCGACGAGCTCGGCCACGAGCGCCTTCACGCCCTGCCCGGCGCCGCGGAACTTCAGGACGTGGACGCCGTCGTCGCTCGCCTCGACGAGCGCGGGCATCGAGCCGCCCTCCCGCAGCGGGGTCACGTAGCGCGTGGCGGTCACGGTGCGCAGCGCGGCGGGCATCGGCCCCGAGCGTACGGCCACCGAAAGGGGCCTGACCCCTTTGTGCCCTCGAGTGTGCACGGTGACCACTCCAGTGCACGTAGGGGTCAGGCGCCGGAGGGGACGTCAGGATGGGGCGATCGCACGCATCGGCCTGATCCCCGAGCGCGCCGTCGAGGTCCTGGGCGCCGCGCTGAACCTCATCCCGACCCCGGTCCCGCAGACGCTCTTCGCCCCGCCGACGGCTCGGGTGGTGCAGGTCGGCGTGAGCACGGGGCTCTTCGAGCGCCTCGCCCGCGGCGGCCCGGCGCGCGGCGACGCCCTCGCCCGCGAGCTCGGCCTGCAGCCCGCGGGAACGCGGCTGCTCTGCGAGTGCCTCGCCGCGATGGGCCACCTGAGGGTCGGGCGCGACGGCCGCTACCGCCTCTCGCGCCGCTCGAGGCCCTGGCTCGACCCGGCGAGCCCGCGCTCCGTCACGCACTTCGTCGCGCACTCGGCGACGTACTGGCCCTGGTGGGAGCAGCTCGAGGCGCTCGTCCGCGACGGCCGCAACGTCGAGCTGCACGATGCGGGCCCCGAGGATCCGAGCTGGGAGACCTACATCCGCGCCCAGTTCGAGCTCGCCCGGCTCTCCGCCCCCGAGGTCGCGAAGGCGCTCGCGCTGCCGCCCGGCGCGCGCTCGCTGCTCGACGTCGCGGGCGGGCACGGCTGGTTCGGCGCCGCGATCGCCGAGCGGCACCCCGGCCTGCACGCGACCGTCGTCGACCTGCCCGGGAGCGCCGCGGTGGGCCGCCGCATCCTGCAGGAGCACGGCGGCGCGGACCGCGTCACGCACGTCGACGGCTCGGCGTTCGCGACCGACCTCGGGGGCCCGCACGACGCCGCGCTCGTCTTCAACCTCATCCACCACCTGGAGCCCGACGCCATCGTCGCGCTCTTCGCCCGCATCCACGCGGCGCTGGCGCCGGGCGCGACCCTCGCCGTGCTCGACCTCTTCGCGCGGCCCCGCGGCGCCCGGGGCGGGCGGGATTCCCATGGGGCGTTCCTGGGGCTCTTCTTCCACCTCACGAGCGGCGCCGACGTCTACTCCGCCGAGGAGCTGCACGGCTTCCTCGCCGCCGCCGGCTTCGGCCCGCCGCGGGCCGTGGGGCTCCGGCGGATCCCCGCCCAGACCCTCTTCCTCGCGCCACGAAGGTGACACGGGCGTCCTAACAAGCTGACGCCAGCGTCACCTTCGCTCTAGGGTTCGGGGACATGCCTCAGCGACTCGACTACGACTGGCTCGTCATCGGCTCCGGCTTCGGCGGCTCCACGAGCGCCCTCCGCCTGAGCGAGAAGGGCTACCGCGTCGGGGTCCTCGAGTCGGGCAGGCGCTTCCGGGACGAGGACTTCCCGAGCTCCACGTGGGACCTCAGGCGCTACTTCTTCGCGCCCAAGCTCGGCATGAAGGGCATCTTCCGCCTGAGCACGTTCAAGGACGTCGCGATCGTGAGCGGCGCGGGCGTCGGCGGCGGCTCGCTCGGCTACGCCAACACGCTGTACCGCCCGCTCCCCGCGTTCTACGCCGACGGGCAGTGGGCCGCCCTCGACGAGGACTGGGAGGCGACGCTCGCCCCGCACTACGACGAGGCGGAGCGGATGCTCGGGGTCACCGACGTCACCACGGACGACCCCGCCGACGACGTGCTGCGCGCGTTCGGCGACCACCTCGGGGTGGGGGACACGTACAAGAAGACGCGGGTCGGCGTCCACTTCGGCGAGGGCCCCGGCGTCGTCTCCCCGGATCCGTACTTCGGCGGCGAGGGCCCGGACCGCACGGGCTGCCTGAACTGCGGGCGCTGCATGGTCGGCTGCCCCCACGGGGCGAAGAACACGCTCGTCAAGAACTACCTGTACCTCGCCGAGCAGCGCGGGACCGAGGTGCACGCCCAGCGCGAGGTCATCGACATCACGCCGCTCGGCGACGGCACGGGCGCCGACGGCTACCGCGTCACGACCCAGCGCACGGGCGCCTGGACCCGCCGCGGCCGCCGCACGTTCACCGCGCGCGGCGTGGTCGTCTCCGCGGGACCCATCGGCACGAACAAGCTCCTGCAGCGCTGCCGCCTGAACGGCTCGCTCGGCCGGATCTCGACGCGGCTCGGCGAGCTCGTCCGCACGAACTCGGAGGCGATCCTCGCCGTCCGCCTGCCCGAGGCGCTGGAGGGGATGACCGAGCGGGTCGCGATCACGGGCTCGATCTATCCCGACGCCCACACCCACATCGAGACCTGCTCCTACGGGAGCGCGGGCGACTCGATGGGCCTGCTGAACACGCTCCTGGTCGGCGACGGCACCCGCGTGACGCGGCCCCTGAAGCTCGTGGGGCAGATCGTCCGCCACCCGCGCAAGTGGCTCGAGCTCCTCGACGTCCGGGGCTCGAGCGGCCGTACGATCATCCTGCTCGTCATGCAGTCGCTCGACGGCGCGATGGCGCTCCGGCCCCACCGCCTGCCGAACGGCAGCGTGCGCCTGCAGACCGAGCAGGACCCGGCGCACCCGAACCCGACGTTCATCCCCGTCGCCAACCAGGCGGCGGAGTGGATCGCGGAGCAGACGGGCGGCATCGCGCAGAGCTCGATCTTCGAGGCCATGGCGAACATCGCCACGACCGCGCACGTCCTGGGCGGCGCAGTCATCGCGGACGGCCCCGAGCGCGGCGTGGTCGACGCCCGCCAACGCGTCTTCGGCTACGAGAACCTCCTGGTCTGCGACGGCTCCGTGGTCCCGGCGAACATCGGTGTGAACCCCTCGCTCACGATCACCGCGCTGACCGAGCACGCGATGAGCCACGTGCCTGCGAAGGGCCTCGAGCCGTTCGCCGTGCTGGAGCAGGAGCGCACGCCGATCTCTGCCTGACGGGGCCGCCATCGGGTGCCACACTCACACCACCATGGCCACTTCGGACAAGACCGCCCAGATCGACCGGGCCCGCCTCGCGGAGCTCACCGTCGTCGAGGCGCAGCGCCTCGACGAGCGCACGAAGGGCTCGAGCGAGATGTACACACGCGCCGCCGGCGTCCTCTCGGGCGGCGTCGCCTCGAGCTACCAGCTCCGCGACCCGTGGCCGATCTACCTCTCGCACGGCCAGGGCCCGAAGGTCTGGGACGTCGACGACAACGAGCTCTGGGACTTCCACAACGGGTTCGGCTCGATGGTCCAGGGCCACGCGCACCCCGCGATCGGCGCGGCCGTCGCCGAGCGCTACGCGCAGGGCACGCACTTCGCCGCGCCCACGGAGGACGCGATCGCGGTCGGCGCGGAGCTCCGCAAGCGCTTCAAGCTGCCCAAGTGGCGCTACACGAACTCGGGCTCCGAGGCCACGATGGACGCGATCCGCATCGCCCGCGCGCACACGGGCCGCACCGACGTCCTCAAGATCTTCGGCTCCTACCACGGCCACCACGACACGGTGATGGTCTCCATCGGCGTCGCCTTCGATGAGATCGGCCCGCGCGAGCACCCGCAGTCGATCCCCTACGGCGCGGGCATCCCGCAGTCGACCGTCGACCACGTCCACGCGATCCACTTCAACGACGCGGAGGGCATGGAGCGGCGCATCGCCGAGCTCGACGCGGAGGGCCGCAAGCCGGCCTGCGTGATCATGGAGGCCGCGATGATGAACCTCGGGGTCGTCCTCCCCGAGGAGGGCTACCTCCAGGCCGTGCGGGACATCTGCACCCGCCACGGCGTCGTCCTGATCTTCGACGAGGTGAAGACCGGCATCTGCATCGCCGCGGGCGGCGCGATCGAGAAGTTCGGGGTCGAGCCCGACCTCGTCACGCTCGCCAAGGCGCTCGGCGGCGGCCTGCCCGTCGGCGCGATCGGCGGCTCGGAGGAGGTCATGGCCTGCGTCGAGGACGGCTCGGTCTACCAGGTGGGCACGTACAACGGGAACCCGCTCGGCATGGCCGCGGCCCGCGCCTCGCTGCTCGAGGTCATGACCCCGGAGGCCTACGCGCGGCTCGACCACCTGAACGACCGCATCCTCACGGGCTGCTCCGGCGTCGTCGCCGAGTTCGGCCTGCCGGGCTACGCGGTCGGCATCGGCTCGAAGGGCTGCGTCACGTTCTCCCCGACGAAGGTCGTCGACTACGAGACGTTCAAGGCGAACCAGGACGCGGACCTCTGCGACCTCGCCTGGCTCTTCAACCTGAACCGCGGCATCTTCATGACCCCGGGCCGCGAGGAGGAGTGGACCCTCTCGGTGACCCACACCGACGAGGCCGTCGACGCCTACGTCGCCTGCTTCCGCGAGATGGCGCAGGCGCTCACGAGCTGAGCGCCGGCACGGCGCCGCGGACGCGGACCCGGCCGAGGTCCGTCCGCAGCGCCCCGCGGGTGCCGGTCGAGCTGGCTCTGCTCGTGCTGATCGAGCCACCGTCCTCGCCCGATGTTGCCGACGACGTCCACGCCGCGGGCCGCCCCGGCCGCCCCGGCCGCGCTCGGCGAGCCGCTCCTCACCTCGACGCCGGTCACCGCGCCCGCCTTGAGCTGCGCTGCCCCCCGCCGGTGGCGGCGCCGGGTCAAGCCACCTTCAGCACGAGCTTCCCCGTGTTCTCCCCGCGGAAGAGCATGAGCAGCGCGTCGGGGAACGCCTCGACGCCGCCCTCCACGACCTGCTCGCGCGGCTGCAGCTTGCCCTCGCCGATCCAGCCCGCCATCTCGCGCGCCGCCTCCTCGTAGCGGTCGGCGTAGTCGAAGACGATCATGCCCTTCATCGAGGCCCGGTTGACGAGCAGCGAGAGGTAGTTCGACGGGCCCTTGACGGCCTGGGTCGCGTTGTACTGCGAGATCGCGCCGCAGATCACGACGCGGGCGCCGCGGCGCAGCTGCGTGAGGACGTCGTCGAGGATGTCCCCCCCGACGTTGTCGAAGTAGACGTCGACGCCCTCGGGCGCCGCCTCGCGCAGCGCGGCCTTGACGTCCTGCGCCTTGTAGTCGATGGCGGCGTCGAAGCCGAGCTCGTCCACGAGCCACGCGCACTTCTCCGGCCCGCCCGCGATGCCGACGACGCGGCAGCCCTTGAGCCTCGCGATCTGGCCGACGACCGAGCCGACCGCCCCGGCCGCGCCCGAGACGACGACCGTGTCGCCCTCCGCGACCCGCCCGTCCTCGAGGAGCCCGAAGTACGCGGTGAAGCCCGGCATGCCGAGCATGCCGAGGTAGGTCGGGAGCGCGGCGAGCGCCGGGTCGACCTTGGTGACGCCCGTTCCGTCGGAGAGCGCGTGCTCCTGGACCCCGAAGGCCGAGGAGACGTGGTCGCCGACCGCGAAGCCGTCGTGGTTCGAGGCCACGACCTGGCCGACGGCGCCCGCGCGCATGACCTCGCCGATCCCGACGGGCGGGATGTAGCTCTTGCCCTCGTTCATCCACCCGCGCATCGCGGGGTCGAGCGAGAGGTACTCCACCTTCACGAGGAACTGCCCCGGGCCGGGGTCGGCGAGCTCCTCGGTCGTGTGCTCCCAGACGTCGGGGGTGGGCAGCCCCTGCGGCCGGGCGGCGAGGCGGATCTGGCGGTTCTCGGTGGGCATGGGGAGAACCTAACGGGCGGGCCCTAGGGTCCAGCGGGTGCGCAGACGACTGGCGGTGATCGGCGGCGACGCCGGCGGGATGAGCGCGGCGGCCGTCGCGAAGCGGCGGGACCCGGCGCTCGAGGTCGTCGTCTTCGAACGCGGCTCGTACACGAGCTACTCGGCCTGCGGGATCCCCTTCCACATCGGGGGCGAGGTCGATCCGCTCGAGGAGCTCGTCGCGCGGTCCCCGGCGAAGCACCGCCAGAACGGGCTCGACGTCCGCATGGGCGCGGAAGTCGTCGGCATCGACCTGGCCGCACGGCGGCTCACGCTGCTCGACGGGAGCGAGGAGCCCTTCGACGAGCTGCTCGTGGCGACGGGCGCCCGCGCCACGCCGCCGCCCATCCCGGGCGTCGAGGCGGCCGAGCAGGCCCGCACGCTCGAGGACGCGGGGCGCCTGCGGTCCGCGGTCGATGCCGACGTGGACGGCAGCGCCGTGGTCATCGGCAGCGGCTACATCGGCATCGAGGTGGCGGAGGCGTTCGTCCGCAAGGGGCTCCGCACCACGCTCGTCGACGTCGCCGACCAGGTCTTCGGCGCGCTCGACCCGGACATGGCCGCGGGGGTGCAGGCCGCGGCCGAGGGCCTCGGGATCGACGTCCGGCTCGGCACGGAGGTCCAGGAGGTCCTGCTCGACGCCGACGGGCGCCCGCGCGCGGTCCGCACGAGCGGCGGGGAGGTGCCGGCCCGGCACGTCGTGGTCGCCACGGGCGTCAAGCCGGAGATCGGGATCGCGGAAGCCGCCGGGCTGCGGGTCGGGGCCTCCGGGGCACTCGCGGTCGACGACCATCAGCGCTCGGTCGGTGCGGACGGCGTGTGGGTCGCGGGCGACTGCTCGGAGAGCCACCACCGGCTGCTCGATCGCGCGGTGAACCTCCAGCTCGGCACCCACGCGAACAAGCAGGGGCGCATCGCCGGCGTGAACCTCACGGGCGGTGACCTCGCGTTCCCGGGCGTCATCGGCACCGCGATCACCCGCATCTGCCACCTCGAGGTCGCCCGCACCGGCCTCACGGAGCGCGAGGCCCGGGAGGCGGGGTTCGACCACGTCGCCGAGACGGTCGAGACCGACACCCGCGCCCGCTACATGCCCGACAGCGAGCGCATGTGGGTCAAGCTCGTCGCCCAGCGCGGGACGGGCCGCCTGCTCGGCGCGCAGATCACGGGCGGGGCGACCGCGGGCAAGCGCATCGATGCGCTCGCCCTGGCGATCTGGACCGGGATGGACGTCGAGGCGCTCCAGTGGGTCGACCTCTCCTACGCGCCGCCCGTCAGCGGCACGCTCGACCCCGTCCTCGTCGCGGCACGGGCGACCGCGAAGCGCGCCTAGGCGCGCCGCGTCCCGACCACCACGAGGTACTCCTTCTCGAAGCGCGCGTGCTCGGGCGTGCCGCGGTTCCACTCGTCGCAGAACGCGTCGAGCGCCGCGTCGAGCTCGCCCTCACGGCCCGTCTTGGCCGCGTTGGCGCGCGCCGCGATCGTGGGGCCGTAGCGGGCCTTGAAGTGCTCGCCGTACTCCCGCGGCCGGTCGAACGCGGTGATCGTGAGCATCTCGCGCTCGAGCGTCGTGAGCTCCACCCGGTCGCCGAACAGCTCGCGGACGTGCTCCTCGCTGCCCCAGCGGGGCGCCGGGGTCGCGCCGGCGGGCGGCGGGGGCATGAACGGCCCCATCGCCTTGAAGAGGTGGCCGATCATGCCCTCCGGGGTCCAGTTGAGCATCCCGATGGTCCCGCCGGGCTTGCAGACGCGCACGAGCTCGTCGGCCACGGGCTGGTGGTGCGGGGCGAACATCGCGCCGATGGAGCTCATGACGACGTCGAAGGAGGCGTCGGGGAACGGCAGCGCCTCGGCGTCCGCCGTCGTCCAGGTCAGCTCGAGCCCGGCGGCCTCCGCGCGCGCCCGGCCGGCCTCGAGGAGCTCCGGGGTCAGGTCGCTCGCGGTGACGTCCGCGCCGGCCGCCGCGGCCGGCAGGGACGCGTTGCCCGTGCCCGCGGCGACGTCGAGCACTCGCATCCCGGGGCCGATCCCGCAGGCCTCGACGAGGCGCGGGCCGAGCGGGAGCAGGAACGTCTCGACCATGGACGGGTAGTCGCCGGACGCCCACATGGAGCGGTGGCGGGCCTTCAGGGTGGCGTCGTCGACGGCGGGGGCGGTGGTGGTGGTCATGGGGCTCCTCGGATGCGGGTGGTTCGGCCCATCCAACCCGGCGACCGTGTGACGCCGCGTGTGATCAGCGCGCGACGAGGAGCTCCGCGTGCAGCACGGGGTTGTCGATCGCCTCGCCGAGGAGCCGCGCGGTCGCCGCGCCGTCGGGGTCCCCGAGCGCCGCGCGGTGCAGCGCCGCCCGCACGACGAGCTCGCGCATGTCACCCCGGGCGGCGAGCCGCGCGAGCTGGTCGACGACCTCGCGCGCGTCCGCGGCCCCGTCGGCGATCGCCACGCCGGCGAGCGCGTCGAGGCAGTGGCCCTCGATCCACACGTAGGGATCCGGGACCCGCACGGCGCGCCTCGCGGCCTCCCGCAGGCAGGCGAGCGCCTCGTCGCGCTCGCCCTCCGCCTCGTGCACGAGCCCGCGGGCCCGCGCGGAGAGCGCCTCCCAGCAGGGGTCGCCGAGGCGGCACCCGAGCGAGAACGCGTGGTCGAGCAGCGCCGCCGCCACGTCGAGCTCCCCTTGGCCGAGCGCCGCCTCCGCCCGCAGCGACTCCGGCAGGGGCTGGAAGGCGACCCACCCCTGCGCCGTGACCAGCGCGAGCGACTCGTCCAGGGCCGCGACCGCCTCGGCCAGGCGGCCGCAGAGGACGAAGCTCCGCCCGAGGATCGCGAGCGACCACGCCGCCTGGCGCTCGTCGCCGCAGCGCCGCGCCGCGGCGATCGACTCGCGCAGGAGGTGCATCGCCGCCTCGTGGTGCGCGCGGTCGGCGAGGGCCATGCCGCGCACCCCGAGCACCGCGGCGCGCTCCGCGTCGTCCGGGGCGAGCGCGCCGGCCCGCATGAGCCACCGGCCCGC
>JAOPZO010000225.1 GCA_025964065.1 Solirubrobacterales bacterium
GCGCGCGGTCGTGCCCGGAGCGGTGGAGGTTCCCGCCGCGCGTGCCCGGGCGGTCGCCGCGGAGCTCCGGCGGCGCGGGCTCCTCACCTGGTCGCAGGCCGACGTGCGCCTCGCCCGCCAGGCGAGCTTCGACGGGCAGACGGGCAGCTACGCGCGGGCGCAGGTGGTGCCGCCGGACCTCCCCGTGCCGGCGCCGGGGCCGCCCATCGCGGTGATCGACGATCGCATCGACGCGGCGACGGCGGACGTCGGGCCGAGCACCCGGTTCTTGAACGACGGCGCGCTCGCGGGGGCACACGGGACCGAGGTCGCGTCGGTCGCCGCGGGCCTCGCGAACGGCAGCGGCGTGACCGGCATCTTCCCGGGCGCGCCGCTCCTCTCCTACGGCACCGACTTGTCGTGCGCGGACGTCGCCCGGGGCATCGAGGCCGCGCGCGCGGCCGGGGCGCGGGTCGTGAACCTCTCGCTGGGCGGCCCGGGAGAGTGCCTCGCGCTGACCATCGCCGTGCAGCGCGCGTTCGCCGCGGACGCGGTGGTGGTCGCCGCGGCGGGGAACGAGTTCGCCGAGGGCAACCCGGTGATCTTCCCGGCCGCTTCGCCGCACGTGCTCAGCGTCGCGGCCCTCGACCAGGACGGCCGCCCGTCGGAGTTCAGCACCGCGAACGCCGCGGTCGATGTCGCCGCGCCGGGCGTCGCGATCCCCGTCGCCACCCCGCTCGCGTTCGACCGCGACGGGCTCAGGGACGGCATCGGCCTCGCGGACGGGACGAGCTTCAGCGCCCCGATCGTCTCCGGCCTCGTCGCCTGGCTGCAGGCCGCGCGGCCCGGCCTCGCGGCGGGCCAGTACGCGGACCTCGCGCGGGCCGGCGCGGTCGACCTCGGTGCACCGGGCTACGACGCGGACACGGGCTTCGGCCGCGTGAACCTGCCGGGGTCGCTCGCCGCGGGCGTCCCGCGCAACGACCCGTTCGAGCCGAACGACGGAATCACCTACGTCAACGGGGTCGTCCTCGGCCGAACCGCGAAGGCGGTGTACACCGGCACCCGGACCCGCCGCTTGCGCGCCTCGATCGACCGGGTGGAGGATCCCGTCGACGTCTACCGGATCCGGATCCCCGCCCGCCGCGCGGTCGCGGTGCGCAGCCGCCAGCGCCGGGGCGACAGCGACCTGGGCGTCTTCTCCTCCTCCGCCCGCACGATCGACGGTGCCGCGCTCGCGGTCTCGCAGCGCACGGGCACCGGCACCGAGTCGATCCGCATGCGCAACGCGAGCCGTCACGCCGTCACGCGCTACGTCGCCGTCATCCCGAGCCCCCGCTCCCGCACCCTCGACGCGGACTACGACCTGACGGTCGAGCGCGCCCGCTTCCGCTGACCGCCTGAACGGAGCCTGCCTGAACGGGGCCTGACCCCTTTCAGGCGGTGGCGTTGCAGAAGTGCGCCGCACTGCGGCGGAGCGGGCGCGGAAGTGCGCAGAAGCAGCCGCGCCCCCGCGGCGCACGGACCGCCTCAAGCGATGAAGCCGCCTGGACGCTGGCCCGCCGCCGCATCAACGGGGTCTGACCCCTTTCAGGCGCCCACCGCATCAACGGGGTCTGACCCCTTTCAGGGGCGCAGGAGGGGTGGCAGGCCGTCCAGGTTGGGCAGCAGGAGCGCTGCGCCGAGCAAGGTGAGCGCCAGCAGGTCCCCGTCGCGAGCCACGGAGGCCAGCAGCACCGCGCCCAGCAGCGGGAGGACCACCCAGGGCCGCAGCGCGAAGCGCAGCGCCCACGTGGCGTAGGCGGCGGCGAAGACGAGCTGGGTCAGCTCGAGGCGGCGCTCGTCCGGGAACGCGAGCGTCAGCGGATCGCCCGCCGCGGCCGGCGCCGAGGTCCCGCCCCCACCCGCCGCGAGCTCGAGGCCCGCGAGCAGCAGCGGCACCGCGAGCACGAGCCCGCTCACCGCGAAGACCCGCGCGAAGAGCACCCCGACCGCCCCCCCCCGGACGAGCTCCGCCGGCGTCGCCCCCACCCGCAGCCCCGCGACGTCCAGCGTCGCCGTCAGCAGCCCCCCGCCCAGGACCGCGAGCAGCGGGATCAGCACGTCAGTACGGCGGGAGCTCGGCGTACCAGTCGCCGAGCACCCGGAACGCCGCCCAGAACGCGCGCTTCGCCGACTCCTCGTCGAGCGCCCGGTCGATGTCCGGGGTGAAGAGCGCGTCGATCGACGGCGTGAGCGACTGCACCTCGCCCGGCCGCGGCACCACCTCGCGCGCCATGGGCAGCGCCAGGTCGTTCAGCGCGTCGAGCGCGTCCTCGCCCATCACGACGACGACCTTGGGCTGCACGATCGCGATCTCGAGCGCGAGCCGCCCCACGCATGCCGGGTCGGCGAGCGACGGATCGCTCGTCGGGCACTTCGCGCACAGCGTCCCGTACACGGCGAGCGGGTCGATCTGCAACCGCTTCAGCGACTTCATCACCGCGGTCCCCGTGCGTCCGTAGAACGCGACGCCCTCCTCGACCTCCGCCAGCGACGGCCCCCACTTCAGCAGCATCACGTCCGCCTGCGGGTGCCCCGAACCGAGGACGGGCATCAGGCTCCCGCGCGGGCAGTCCGGGCACGCCTGGATCTCGTGGGTGAGGAGGTTGAGCTCGCGGATGGCCCGCTCGAGGTACTTCTCGCGGATCTCGTCGTCGGTGGCGGGCATCGCGTGGGGTTTCGCCTGCCCCGGCTCGTTCCCCTGCGACTGCATCACGCCTTGCGCGTCGCCCGCCGCACCCGCCGGTCGCGCCGCGCCCGGCGCGCCCCGGGCGGCGTCGCCTTCGTCTCGAGGAACTTCAGCGCCTGCACGTAGAGCAGCGAGCTCGGCTTGGTGTGGATCTCCGCCACCCGCAGCGCCTCGAGGAACTCCTCGGGCCCGTCGAAGTCCGGCATCCGCACCCGCACGGAGCCGAGCCCGGGCGCGACGTGCGAGTCCGAGCCCGCGCCCGCGACGACGCGGTACTTCGCGGCGAATCGCTGCGCCTCCTCGTTGAAGGAGCCGATCGCCACGCGCGGGTTGTAGACCTCGATCGCGTCCACGTCGTCGATGATCGCGAGCAGGTGCTCGTAGTCCGGCACCGCGTGCATCCGGTCGAACGGGTGCGGCACGTAGACGATCCCGCCCTGCCGCTTGATCTCCGCGACCGTCTCCTGCAGCGTCAGCCCGCGCGGGATCTTCTCCGTGAGGAAGAGCCCGATGACCTCGCCCTGCGACGCGGTCTTCACCTCTTCGCCCACGATGACCTTGACCCCGTACTCGGCCGCCTTCTTCTGCGCCTCGAGTGCCCCGGAGATCTCGTTGTGGTCCGTCACCGCGATCGCCCCGAGCCCCTGGTCGCGCGCCGTCGCGAGGAGCACCTCGACGGGGGTGGCGCAGTCCATGGAGTGGTCCGTGTGCATGTGCAGGTCGACGTCGATCGTCGGCCGGTTCGCCAGTCGCCGCGCCACTGCGGGCTTTCCCGCCGGGTCGTGGCGCTTGGCGGCAAGCCCGGCGTAGACCGCCTCGAGCTCGTCCACGAGCCGCTCGACCCCGAGCCCGTCGCGCCGCGGCGCGGCCGCGTCCCGCAGCCGCGTGCGCAGCGCCGGGTCGTCCACGAGCCGCCGGAGGTGCGCACCGAGGACCTCGGGGTCCCGGGCGCCGAAGAGCATCCCGTGGTCACCGTCCCCGAGCACCTCCTCGTACACCGCGAGCGAGGTCGCGAGCGGCACGGCCCCCGCCGCGATCCCGCGCAGCAGCAGGCCGGGTGCGGGTGCGGCGCCGTCGGAGGCGCAGACGAGCACGTCGGCGCGGGCGAGCAGCTCGGCCTCGGCGCCCGGGCCCGGCTCGAGGTGGGTCACGCGCTCGCGCAGGTCGGCGCGCAGCGCGG
>JAOPZO010000164.1 GCA_025964065.1 Solirubrobacterales bacterium
GCTCCCCGCCGCGACGACCCCGGCGGCCGCCGGGGTCGCGGCGAGGACGTCGGCCGTCGCCGACGTCCTCCGCACCCGCGGCCGCTGACCCGGCCGCAGGTCCGCGAGGGGGGTTGATGTGGTCTCCCTGGGTCCACATCGGCCCTCTCGGGTCGCTCGGGGGGCCGCCGGGCCGCTGCGCTCGGGAGCCCACCCGCCCCGCCGTCCCAGCCGCGACCTACGCCCCCACCGCCCGGTCGATGAACCGCAGCGCCTCCGCCTGCAGCTCCCCGTCGTGCTGGATCGAGCGGTGGTGGCCGCCCGGGACCTCGATGTATCGCGAGCCCGGGGCCGCCGCGTGCAGCGCGCGGGAGACCTCGACGGGGACGGTCTCGTCGCCCGCCGCGTGCTGGAGCAGGAGGCGGGCGCCGAGGGTCGCGGCGGCGCGCTCCTCGGAGACCGTCGCGACGAGGCGGGCGACGGCGGGGACGTCCACCGCGAAGTCCGGGAGGGTGCCGGCGCGCAGCGCGCGCACGAGGCCCTCGCCCGGTGCGGGGCAGATCGCCACCACCGCGGCGGCGCCCAGGCGCGCGCCCGCGGCCAGCGCCATCCAGCCGCCCATGGAAGAGCCGCGCAGCACGAGCGGCACCGTGGACCGTCCGGCGACGTCGGCCATGACCGCGATGTCCTCGAGCGCGCGGTCGTCGAGGGCGCCGGAGGACTCGCCGTGGCCGCGCATGTCGAAGCAGACGGCGGCGTACCCGTGGGCGCGGCAGAGGCGGCCCCAGGCGTAGTGGCTCTCCTTCGCCGACCCGGCGCCGTGGAGGACGACGACGCGTGCCGTCGGCGTCCGGGCCGGGGAGAAGCGGGCGTAGGCGAGCCCGTCGCGCTCGCCGATCTCCGGTGGGTCGACATGGACGACGCGCAAGGACTGGCATCATGCGGCCCGCATGGCCGCGGCGCAACAGCTCTCGAACGTCTACCCGCTCGGGGCCGTCCTCGACGGCCGCGGCCGCCTCCGGCTCGGGGGCTGCGACGCGCTCGAGCTCGCCGCTGAGTTCGGGACCCCGGCGTACGTCGTCTCGGAGGACGACCTGCGGGCCCGCGCCCGCGCCTTCAAGGCCGCGTTCGCCGCCCACACGGACGACTTCCTCGTCCACTTCGCCTCCAAGGCGTTCGGCTGCACGGCGGTCGCCCGGGTCATGGCGGAGGAGGGCTTGGGCTGCGACGTGGCGAGCGGCGGCGAGCTCACGATGGCGCTCCGGGCCGGCTTCGACCCCGCCCACATCGAGCTCCACGGCAACGCGAAGACCGAGGACGAGCTCCGCTACGCCATGGACGCGGGGGTCGGCGTCATCGTCGTCGACAACCTCCACGAGGTCGACGCGCTCCTGCGCCTCCTCGACGAGCACGGCGCCGTCGCCCCCCAGCGCGTCCAGCTGCGGATCGCCCCCGGCGTCTCGCCCGACACCCACCCGAGCATCTCCACGGGCGGCCCGAACACGAAGTTCGGCCTCAACCTGCAGGACGCGCCGCGCGCGCTCGAGGCGCTCCAGGCGAGCGCGGACGTCGAGGTGGAGGGCCTGCACTTCCACATCGGCTCCCAGATCCTCGAGCTCGGCCCGTTCCGCGACGCGCTCGAGCGGGTCACCGCGGCGCTCGGCACCGACTTCCCCGTCTGGAACCTCGGCGGCGGCCTCGGCGTGACCTACGGCCCGGAGCAGGCGGCGCCGCCGAGCATCGAGGACTACGCCGCCGCGAAGGTCGCGATGGTCCGCGAGCTCTGCGGTCCCGGCAAGCGGATCGTCGACGAGCCCGGCCGCGCGCTCGTGGCGAACTCGACGGTGACGCTCTACACCGTGCAGTCCGTGAAGCGGAACGTCCAGACCTGGGTCGGCGTGGACGGCGGCATGAGCGACAACCTGCGGCCCATGCTCTACGGCGCCCACTACGAGGTGGAGGTCGCGGACCGCTTCGGCGGCGACACGCCCTGCATCGTGACCGGCAAGCACTGCGAGTCGGGCGACGTGCTGATCCGCGACGCGCTGCTCGACGACCCCCGCCCGGGCGACGTGCTCGTCACGCCCGCCACGGGCGCCTACGGCTTCTCCATGGCCAACACCTACAACGGCCAGCCGCGCCCGCCGGTGGTGTTCGTCTCCAACGGGGACGCCCGCCTCGTCGTGCGCCGCGAGAGCTATGAGGACCTCTTCTCCCGTGACGTCTGAACCCAAGACCTTCCGCGTCGGCCTCCTGGGGCACGGCACGGTGGGCTCCGCCTTCGCCGAGCTGCTGCCCGCGCGCGCCGACCGCATCGCCGCGATCACCGGGATGCGCCCGGAGCTCACCGGCATCCTCACGACGAGCCGCGGGAGCTTCGAGGAGGTGATCGAGGACGCCGACCTCGTCGTCGAGGTCATGGGCGGCCTCGAGCCCGCCCGCGACTACGTCCTCCGCGCGATGCGGGCCGGCAAGCACGTCGTCACCGCGAACAAGCAGCTGCTCTCCCACCACGGTGAGGAGCTGTGGGCCGCGGCGCGCGAGAACGGCGTCCAGCTGCGGTTCGAGGCGGCGGTCGCGGGCGTCGTGCCCGTCATCCGCGTCCTGCAGGAGACGCTCGCGGGCGCCCACGTGGAGCGGGTCACGGGCATCGTCAACGGCACGACGAACTTCATCCTCACGCAGATGGCGCAGAACGGCTCGACGTACGCCGAGGCGCTCGCC
This sequence comes from Solirubrobacterales bacterium, assembly GCA_025964065.1. GTDB lineage: Bacteria > Actinomycetota > Thermoleophilia > Solirubrobacterales > Solirubrobacteraceae > Paraconexibacter. The sequence continues at coordinate 2,704 of JAOPZO010000164.1, forward strand.
GAGGCGCAGGAGCTCGGCTACGCCGAGACCGACCCGACCGACGACGTGACGGGCCGCGACGCCGCCGCGAAGATGGCGATCCTCGCGCGGCTCGCGTTCGACACCCCGGTCCACATCGACCAGGTCTCCTACGAGGGCATCCAGCACATCACCCCCGAGGACCTCCAGTACGCGCACGACCTCGGCCTCGGGCTGAAGCTCATCGGGACGGCCGAGCGCGTGGGGGAGGGCATCGCCGTCCACGTCCACCCGGCGTTCCTCTACCACGGGCACCCGCTCGCCTCGGTCTCCGGCCCGTTCAACGCGGTGACGATCGAGTCCGCGGACATCACGGAGATCACGCTGAGCGGCCCGGGCGCGGGCGGCGCGCAGACCGCGAGCGCCGTCCTCGGCGACCTCGTCAGCGCGATGATCCCGCCGGCCTCCACGCCCGAGACGAGCGCCACGCTCGAGGTCGTCGCGGACGTCGAGAGCTCGTTCTACCTGCACCTCGAGGTCGCCGACCGTCCGGGCGTGCTCGCGCAGGTCGCGCAGCTCCTCGGCCTGCAGGGCGCGAGCGTCCGCTCCGTCGTGCAGAAGGGCCTCGGGGACAACGCGCGCCTCGTCATGGTCGTCCACCCGCTGCTCGAGTCGCGCTTCTACGCGGCGGTCGAGCTCATCGCGGGCCTCGACTTCGTGCGCTCCAAGCCGCGTGCGATCCGCGTCGTCGAGGAGGAGTACACGTGAGCCCCGAGCCGTGCGCGATCCGGGGCGGCCACGGCCATCCCGGCCTGATCCACCGCTTCCTCGACCGCCTGCCGTTCGAGGCGAGCGACCCGATCGTGACCCTCCAGGAGGGCTCCACGCCGCTCGTGCTCGCGGAGCGCATCTCCGAGCGGGTGGGGGCCGAGGTCTTCCTGAAGATCGAGGGCGCCAACCCGACGGGCTCCTTCAAGGACCGCGGCATGTGCTGCGCCGTGACCGCCGCGAAGCGCGACGGCGCGGAGACCGTCATCTGCGCCTCCACGGGCAACACGGCCGCGAGCGCCGCCGCGTACGCCGCGCGCGGCGGCCTGGGCTGCGCCGTCCTGGTCCCGGACGGGAAGATCGCCGCGGGCAAGCTCGCCCAGGCGCTCATGCACGGCGCGCGCGTCATCGCGCTCAAGGGGAACTTCGACGAGGCGCTCGAACTCGTCCGCGAGCTCACCCAGCGCCACCCGATCGCGCTCGTCAACTCCGTCAACGAGTACCGGCTGCAGGGCCAGAAGACCGCCGGGATCGAGCTCGTCGAGGAGCTCGGCACCCTCGACGCGCTGGCGATCCCGGTGGGCAACGCCGGGAACATCACCGCGTACTGGAAGGGCTTCCAGGAGGTCGGGCACAGCCCGCGGCTCTTCGGCTTCCAGGCCGCGGGCGCCGCGCCGCTCGTGTTGGGCCACCGGGTCGAGAGGCCCGAGACGGTCGCGAGCGCGATCCGCATCGGCAACCCCGCGCGCTGGGAGGAGGCGATGACCGCGATGACGCAGTCCGCCGGGCGCATCGAGGCCGTCACGGACGACGAGATCCTCGACGCCTACCGCTTCCTGGCCGCCGAGGAAGGCGTCTTCTGCGAGCCCGCGAGCGCCGCGTCGGTCGCGGGCATCCTGAAGTTCGGCGTCGGCGAGGCGCAGCGCGTCGCCTGCGTGCTCACGGGCCACGGCCTGAAGGACCCGCAGACCGCGATGGAGCAGTCGGGCTCGGTCGTACCGTGCCCGCCGGAGCTCGCGGCGGTCGAGAAGGCCGTCCTCGGCTAGGTCCCCGTGGCCGCCCGCCGCCTCCGCATCGGCGTGCAGCTCCCCGAGGTCGAGCGGGAGGTCCGCTGGCCCGAGCTCCGCGCGATCGCGCGGGCGGCGGAGGCGGTCGGCTTCGACTCGGTCTGGGTCGGCGACCACCTGCTGTACCGCGGCGACGGACGCCCGGAGCGCGGGCCGTGGGAGGCCTGGACGACGCTCGCGGCGCTCGCCGCGAGCACGGAGCGCGTAGCGCTCGGGCCGCTCGTCGCCTGCCTGGCGTTCCACCCGCCGGCCGTGCTCGCGAAGCAGGCGGCGATGGTCGCCGAGGTCGGCGGCGGGCGGCTCGTGCTGGGCGTGGGTGCGGGCTGGAACGCGGACGAGTTCCGCGCCTTCGGCCTCCCGTACGACCACCGCGTCTCCCGCTTCGAGGAGGCCTGGGCGATCCTGCGCGGCATGCTCGCCGGGGAGCGCGTCACGCTCCACGGGCGCTTCCACACGGTCCAGGACGTCCTGCTGCTGCCGCCGCCCGCCGCGCGCGTGCCGCTCGTGGTCGGCTCGAACGGCCCGCGGATGCTCTCCATCGCGCTGCCCGACGCCGACGGCTGGAACACGTGGTGGGCCGACTACGGCAACACGCCGGACGGCTTCGGTGCGCTGAACGCGCGCATCTCCGACGCCGCCTGCGCGGCCGGCCGCGATCCCGGGTCCCTCGACCGCAGCGCCTGCGTGCTCGTGGGCGTCGACGGCGGTGCGGGGGAGCGCGCGCCCGATCCCGACGCGCCCGCGGTCCCGCTCGAGCGGCTCCCGGAGCACCTCGACGCGCTCGCCTCCGCCGGCGCGGACGAGGCGATCCTCGTGCTCGACCCGATCACGGAGACGTCCGTGCGGGCGCTCGCGCCCGTCCTCGCCGGGCTCGGGACGCTCGTCGCACGTGGGCTCGGAGGGAACTGAGCGTGGCGGTCCTCGCCGCGCCCGACGCGGACGCCCCGGTCGGGAGCGCCCCGGTCGCCGGCGTGCACTCCGCCCGCATCGACTCCGTCCGGGCGATCGCCGCGCTCGGGGTGATGGTCGGGCACGTCTTCGCGTTCTCGCTCGCGTTCGAGGGGATGTACGACGGGTACGAGGACCGCGTGCTCGTGGGCGGCGGGCTCGGCGTGTGCCTGTTCTTCACGCTCTCGGGCTACCTGCTGTTCCTGCCGTTCGCGAAGGCGGCGTTCCACGGCGGCGGGCGCATCTCGCTCGCGACGTACGCGCGCAACCGGGCGCTGCGGATCATCCCGCTCTTCTACCTCGTCATCGCGTTCCTGCTCGTCGTGCGCCCGCGCGACGCCGAGCTGTCGGAGTGGTGGCGCTGGGCGCTCTTCATCCACAACTACTCGCCCGAGACCGCGACGAAGCTCGATCCCGCGGCCTGGTCGCTCGCGGTCGAGATGCAGTTCTACCTCCTGCTCCCGGTCATCGCCTTCGCCACGGCGTGGCTCAGCCGGGGCCGGGTCCTGCTCGGCGCCGGGCTCCTCGTGGTGCTCGGCCTCGCGAGCTACGGCGTGCGTCGCACCTGGGTCCTGAGCGGCCAGGGCGTCGAGCCGCTCAGCCCGCTCATCGGCGCCTATGCGCTCCCGTCCCTCTTCTACATGTTCGCCGCGGGGATGCTCCTCGCGCTCGTGAAGCTCCACGCCGACCGGCGCGGGCCGCGGCTCCCCGGGCCGCTCGGCTCCTCGACCGCCTGGCTCCTGGCCGCGGCCGTCGGGTACCTCCTGCTCTGCGTCGACTTCACCCGGCAGGAGCCCGGGATCGCGGTGGTCTCCACGCTGCTCATCGGCGCCTGCGTGCTGCCGCTGCGCGCCGGGATCGGGACCCGGGTGCTCGAGTGGCGGCCGCTCGTGCTCGTCGGGGTCGCCTCGTACTCGCTCTACCTCCTGCACCTCCCGATCCTCGAGACGATCACGGGGGTGCACGGCGAGGTGCTCGAGGAGCAGCGGACGACGCGGATCGTCGGGGAGCCGACGGACTTCAAGCTCCTGCTGGCCGTCACGCTCCCGCTCGCCCTGGCCGCCGCCGCCGCGTCCTACCGCGGAATCGAGAAGCCGTTCCTCGGCCTGCGACGGCGCTGGGCCCGGGAGCACTAGGTTCCTGGCGATGCAGCGTCGCCGCACCGTCCGCGTCCCCGCCTCGAGCGCGAACCTCGGGCCCGGGTTCGACGCGTTCGCCGCGGCGCTCGCGCTCCACATGGAGCTCGAGGTCGAGGAGACCGGCACGTTCGCGGTCGAGACCGACCTGCCGATCGCCAAGGACCGGCGCAACCTCGCCGTCCGCGGCTTCGAGCGGCTCCACCCGCCCGACGCGTTCACGTTCCGCATCACCTCGGACATCCCGCTGAGCGGGGGGCTCGGCACGAGCGCGGCGGCGTACGTCGCGGGGCTGCTCGCCGCGGATTCGATCTTCGAGCTCGACGCGGACCTCCTCGCGCACGCCACCGCGCTCGAGGGGCACCCGGACAACGTCGCGGCCGCGCTGCGCGGCGGGTTCGTCATCTGCGCGGACGGCGAGGCGACCCGCTTCGACCCGCCCTCCGGCCTCGAGGCCGTGCTCGTGGTGCCGCACGCGGCGGTCCGCACCGCGCAGGCGCGGGCCGCGCTGCCCGCCGAGGTGCCGATGCAGGAGGCCGTCTTCAACGTGGCGCACGGGGCGCTCCTGACGCTCGGGCTCGTGCAGGGCGACTGGGACCTCGTGTCGCGCGGTCTCCAGGACCGCCTCCACCAGTCGCGCCGCGCCGGGCTCTTCCCGCGCTCCTCCGCCCTGCTGGAGAAGGCGACGGCGCTCGGGGCGCTCGGGGCCACGATCTCCGGCGCCGGGCCGACCGTGCTCGTCTGGAGCCACTACGAGCAGACGGGCGGGGTCGTGGAGGGCCTGCGCCGCGAGACGGCGGGCTGGGCCGACGTGATGCGGGTGCCGTTCGAGGGCGCCGGCGGGCGGGTGCGGGCGCTGTAGGGGCCGGGCGCGGGCGCTGCCTTCTCGGGGTGCTCGGCGGTTCGACCCCCCGGTCGGGGGGTCTTTCGGCAACCTGGGAGCGGCGGCGGCGTACCCCACGCAATGCATCGCGTGGGGGTCGTGCTGGGAGCAGGGGGCATCACGGGGATCGCCTGGTTGATGGGCGCGCTCGAGGCCGTCCGTGCCCACACGGGCTGGGAGCCCGGGACGGCGCGGGTCGTCTCCGGCACGTCGGCGGGCGCCGTGGCGGCCACCGTGCTCGCCGCCGGCATCGATCCGGAGGAGCTGCTCCGCATGGCGGAGGAGCCCGA
>JAOPZO010000167.1 GCA_025964065.1 Solirubrobacterales bacterium
AGCTCGGGGAGGAGAGCCCGAGCGCGAAGCCGTCCGTCGGCGGCTGGCACGCGCCGACCTGGGACGACGTCGCCTGGGTCGCCGAGGCCGCGGGCCTGCCCGTCGTGCTCAAGGGCGTGCTGACCGCGGAGGACGCGGCGCTCGCGGAGCAGGCGGGGGCGAGCGCGGTCGTCGTCTCGAACCACGGCGCGCGCCAGCTCGACGGCGTCGTCCCGACCGCCGTCGCCCTGCGCGAGGTCGCCGCCGAGCTCGAGGGCCGGCTCCCCGTCCTCGTCGACGGCGGCATCCGCTCGGGCGCCGATGTCGTCCGCGCGCTCGCGCTCGGCGCGGACGCCGTGATGCTCGGCCGCCCGTACCTCTGGGCGCTCGCCGCCGGCGGCCAGGACGGCGTCCGGGCGCTTCTCGCGGCCCTCGTCGAGGACACCGCGCGGAGCCTCGCGCTCGTCGGCGCGGCGACTCCGGCCGACGTGCAGCCGGGGCACGTCCGGCTCAAGGGCTGGTGAAAGCCCCGCTCCGAGCGGGAAAAGCTTCGTCCAAAGCGGTCGTTTGCAGGGGAAAACAACAAAACGTCGGCATTTGCGGCAAGCGCCTTGCCCGATCCATGCGCTTTGCGGAGATCGACGTTGCCCGCGTTCGGGGTCGTGTGGCAGGTTCCTGCCTCCGCTGGTGAGAACGTGACGACGAAGGGGCAGGACCGCAGATGGCGAAGGGTCGGGCAGCAGTGAAGAAGGTCTCGTGCGAGCAGTGCTACTTCCACTGCAACACGCTGTGCGCGCTGGCGTTGGAGGAGCCCTGCGCGACGTTCCGCCCCGACTCCCCGGAGGGGCTTCGGCCCCCGAGCCAGATGCGCTTCGTGTTTCGCACGGAGCGCCGGACGCAGTCCGCCTGGGCGTTCCCGAACGCCCAGGAGCAGGCCGCGCTGCACGGCGCCTGAGCCGCGGCGCTCAGGCGAGCGCGGCGAGGCGCACGCGGGCGCGCAGGACGACGGTCGCAAGCGCGATCGCCAGCGCGGAGCCGACCAGGATCGCGACCTTCGCGTGCTCCTCGGTCTCCGTGCCGGCGCCGAACGCGAGCTCGGCGATGAGCAGCGACACGGTGAAGCCGACGCCCGCGAGCAGCGCCAGGCCGAGGACGTCCCACCACGAGAGCGCCTCGTCGAGCTCGGCGTGGGTCAGGCGCGCGGTGAGCGCCGTGGCCGCGAGGATCCCGAGCGGCTTGCCGACCACGAGGCCGACGGCGATCCCGATCGCGACGGGGTCGGAGAGCGCGTCGCCCAGGGCCCCGAGGCCGTCGACCTGCACCCCGGTGGAGAGCAGCGCGAAGACCGGGACCGCGAACCCGGCCGAGAGCGGACGCACGAGGTGCTCGAAGTGCTCGGCCATCCCCGGCCCGGCGCCGGGGCCGCCCGCCGCGTCGCTGCGCACCACGGGCACGCAGAACGCGAGCAGCACTCCCGCGACCGTCGCGTGCACGCCCGACTCGTGGACGAGCACCCAGGTCGCGGCCGCGAGCGGGAGCAGCAGCCACCACGAGCGCACGCGGCGCTGCACGAGCACGGCGAAGGCCGCGAGCGGGACGACCGCCAGGAGCGCGAAGAGCGGGCGCAGCTCGTCCGTGAAGAACAGCGCGATGATCGTGATCGCCAGGAGGTCGTCCACGACCGCGAGCGTCAGCAGGAACGTCCGCAGCGCCGGCGGCAGGCTCCGCGCGACGAGCGCGAGGACGGCGACCGCGAACGCGATGTCGGTCGCGGCCGGGACCGCCCAGCCCGAGGTGTCGGCATCCCCGAGGGTCGTCACCGCGAGGTACAGGAGCGCGGGCACGAGCATGCCGCCGATCGCGGCGACGACGGGAAGCAGCGCGCGCGCGGGGTCCCGCAGGTCGCCCGCGACGAACTCGCGCTTGAGCTCGAGGCCCGCGACGAAGAAGAAGATCGCGAGGAGGCCGTCGGCGGCCCATGTTCCCAGCGAGAGGTCGAGGTGCAGCGCGCCCGGGCCGATCACCGTGCCGCGCAGCTCCTCGTAGGAGCCCGGGGCCGTGTTGCTCCACACGAGGGCCACCGCGGCGGCGAGCGCGAGCAGCGCCCCGCCGACCGCCTCACCGCGGAGCGCCTCGGCCATGCGGGCCGCCTCCCGGGCGCTGGCGGCAGCGAAGAGGCGCGGTCGCGGGATGCTGCGGGGCAAGGGCGGTCCTCCGGATCCGGGCAGGGGGCGGTCGGGTGCCGACCAGTCTTCCCGGCTCTCCTGCCCCGAGGGTAGTCGCATGCCGTTACGGTCTGCAGCGGTCACGGACAGGGAGACGGGTTGCGCATCACGGTGTTGGGCAAGTCGCCCGCCTGGCAGGACGCGGGCGGTGCGTGCAGCGGGTACCTCGTCGAGGAGGGCGGGACGCGGCTGCTGTTCGACTGCGGCAACGGGGTCTTCGGCAAGCTGCGGCAGGTCGTCGACTACGTCGACGTGGACGCGGTGATCATCACCCACCTGCACGCGGACCACTTCTTCGACCTCGTCCCCTTCGCCTCCGCGCTGACCTACGCGCCGCGCCAGCAGCCCGTGCCCGTCGACCGCTGGCCCGGCACGAAGCACCCGGCGCGCCCGCGGCTCGTCGCGCCGGCGGGAGCGGCCGGGAAGTTCCGCCAGGTGTGCGAGGGCGGCGGGATGCCGCCCGAGCACGTCGAGTCCGCCTTCCGGCTCGAGGAGTACGCGGTCACCGACGAGGTGTGCGTCGGCGCGCTCCGGCTGCGCTTCCGGGCGGTCCCGCACTACCTGCCGACCCACGCGGTCGAGGTCACGGGCGCGACGGGCCGCTTCACGTTCGGCGCCGACCACGCGCCGTCGGAGGACCTCGTCGACTTCGCCCGCGGCACGGACCTGCTGCTGCTCGAGGCGACGCTCCCGCGGCCCGAGCGCGAAGGGGTCCGCGGGCACCTCACGCCGGGCGAGGCGGGAGAGCACGCCGCACGTGCCGACGCGGCCCGCCTCGTGCTGACCCACATCTCCGACGAGCTCGACCTGGGCTGGGCGCGCGACCAGGCCGCGGGGGCGTTCGCCGGGCCCGTCGAGGTCGCGGTCGACGGCGCGACCTACGAGCTCTAAATCACGTGGCACGCGTGAGGCCGCGAGGGGCGCGGGTAGGGTCGGAAGTCGATGCGACCCGAGCGTGACCTCTTCGCGAACTTCGAGCGGATGCGCCGTGAGATGGACGAGCTCTTCGGCGACGTCTTCGGCCCCGGCCTGACGACGCGCCGCGGCGGCGGCTTCTCCCCGGCCGTCGACGTCTTCTACGAGCAGGCCGAGACCCACGAGCCGCGCGCCGTCGTGCAGGCCGAGCTCGCCGGGGTGGACCCCGCGGAGATCTCGCTGGAGATCGAGGGGCGCGAGCTCGTGCTCTCGGGCCACCGCCGCCCCGCGGAGTCCGACGACCGCGTCTACCAGCAGCTCGAGATCGACTTCGGTCCCTTCCGCCGCGTCATCCCGCTCGGCGCCGACGTCCGCGCCGACGACGTCCGCGCGACGTACCGCGACGGCATCCTGCGTGTGGAGCTCCCGCTCGCGCAACCCGAGAAGCGCTCCCGCCAGGTCCCCATCGACGTGGACGCGGGCGCGGCATGATCGAGATCGCGCAGGACTCGGCCGACACGACGGTCGAGGTCGGCGGGCCCCGCGGGATTCCTGCGAGCCTGCCGGTCCTCCCGCTCCGGGAGACCGTCCCGCTGCCCGACACGCTCATGCCGCTCGCGATCGGGCAGGAGCGCTCCGTCCAGCTCGTCAACGACGTGCTGGCGGGCAACCGGATGCTCGTGATGGTCGCCTCGAGGGAGCCCGAGGACGAGACGCCCGGTCCCGAGCAGCTCTACGACGTCGGGGTCGTGGGATCCGTCGCGCGGATGCTCAAGGTGCCGGACGGCTCGCTGCGGATCCTCGTCCAGGGCGCGCAGCGGGTCCGCCTCGACACGTGGGAGCAGGAGGAGCCCTACCTCACCGCGAGCATCACCGAGCTGCCCGACATCGTGCAGGAGTCCCCTGAGCTCGTCGCGCTGCAGCGGAACGTCCTGCGGACCTTCACGGAGATCGTCGAGGAGGTCCCGTACCTCCCCGAGGAGCTGCAGGTCGCGGTCGCGAACGTCGAGGACCCGAGCACGCTCTCCTACCTCATCGCGGGCGCCCTGCGGCTCAAGACGGAGGAGAAGCAGGAGCTGCTCGAGGAGCCCGACGTCGCCGCCCGTCTGCGGAAGCTCGTGGAGGCGCTGGCCCGCGAGCTCGAGGTCGTCTCCATCGGCTCGAAGATCCAGTCGCAGGTCCAGTCCGAGATCGACAAGGGCCAGCGCGAGTACGTGCTGCGCCAGCAGCTCAAGGCGATCCAGGACGAGCTCGGGGAGTTCGACGAGAGCGCGGAGGAGGCGGGCGAGCTGCGCGAGCAGCTCCACGCCATGGACCTCCCGGCGGACGTCCGCAAGCAGGCCGACCGCGAGCTGAAGCGCCTCGAGCACCTGCCGACCCAGGCCGCCGAGCACGGCGTCATCCGCACGTACCTCGAGTGGCTCGCCTCCCTGCCGTGGGACCGCTCCACGGAGGACCGGCTCGACCTCGTGCACGCCCGCGAGGTCCTCGACGAGGACCACTACGACATCACGCAGGTGAAGGAGCGGATCCTCGAGTTCCTCGCCGTGCGGAAGCTCAAGCCGGACGCGCGGGGCTCCATCCTCTGCTTCGTCGGGCCGCCCGGCGTCGGCAAGACCTCGCTCGGCCGCTCGATCGCCAAGGCGCTCGGCCGGGAGTTCGAGCGCATCTCCGCCGGCGGGGTGCGGGACGAGTCGGAGATCCGCGGTCACCGCCGCACGTACATCGGCGCGATGCCCGGCACGATCATCCGCGCGCTCCGCGACGCGGGCTCGAACAACCCGCTGTTCATGATCGACGAGATCGACAAGATGGGTGCGGACTACCGGGGCGACCCGGCCAGCGCGATGCTCGAGGTGCTCGACCCGGAGCAGAACGGCGCGTTCCGCGACCACTACCTCGACGTGCCGTTCAACCTCTCGAACGTCATGTTCATCACGACCGCGAACACCCTGGACACGATTCCGGGGCCGCTCCGGGACCGCATGGAGGTCATCGAGCTCGCGGGCTACACCGCCGACGACAAGCTCCAGATCGCCAAGCGCTACCTCGTGCCGCGGCAGGTGGAGCGCAACGGCCTGAAGAAGTCGTGGATCGCGATCTCCGACGCGGCGCTGAGGGTCATCATCAGCGACTACACCCGCGAAGCCGGCGTCCGCGGGCTCGAGCGGGAGATCGGCACGCTCTGCCGGAAGGTCGCCTTCGGGATCGCGAGCGAGGCGGGCGAGGGCGCTCGCGTGAAGCGCACCACGATCGGCGAGGCGCGCGCCCGCGAGCTCCTGGGGCGGCAGAAGTACTTCGCCGAGACCCGCCGCCGGACCCAGCGCGCCGGCGTCTCGACCGGGCTCGCGTGGACGCCCGTGGGCGGCGACGTCCTGTTCGTCGAGGCGACCGCGATGCCGTCCAAGAGCCCGAAGCTCGTCATCACGGGCCAGCTCGGCGACGTGATGAAGGAGAGCGCCCAGGCCGCGCTCTCCTACGTGCGCGCCCACATCGACGACGTCGTGCCCGGGCTCGACCCGGACTGGTTCGACGAGCACGACCTCCACATCCACGTGCCCGCGGGGGCGATCCCGAAGGACGGGCCGTCCGCGGGCGTGACGATGGCCACCGCGCTGGTGTCGCTCCTCACGGGGCGGTGCGTCCGCGAGGAGGTCGCGATGACCGGCGAGATCACCCTGACCGGGCAGGTGCTGCCGATCGGCGGCCTCAAGGAGAAGGCGCTCGCCGCCCAGCGGCACGGGATCACGACGATCGTCGCGCCCACCCGGAACGAGGGGGACGTGGACGAGATCCCGGCCGCCCTGCGGGCCAAGCTCACGTTCCACTGGGTGGAGGAGATCTCGGAGGTCCTCGCGGTCGCGCTGGAACGGCCGTAGCTGGAACTCCCGGACTTCGGGTATAGGCTCCGGAGCACTGCCATCGACCCCCCTCACGAGAGGTGAGCTGAACTCCCCATGAGCAAGAAGAAGAAGGCGGCCGCCGCCGGCGTCACCGCCGTCGAAGCGGTCGACGCGGTGAAGTCGAACCCGTACCTCCAGAAGGTCGCGACGGACGGTGACCTGCACGACAACGTGCGCGTCGCCTACGAGTCCGCCCGCACCGCCTACGAGCGCCTCGCGTCCGGCAAGAGCCCGTCGAAGTCCGTGCTCGAGGACAAGAAGCTCCACGCGAACGTCGCCACCGCCGTCGAGGCGCTGAAGGACGTCGGCTACGCGCTGGCCGACGCCCCGTCGAAGAAGGCCAAGAAGAAGAAGGGCGGCCTGGGCCGCAAGCTGCTCGTGCTCGTGGTGGGTGCCGGCGTCGCCGTCGCCGTGTCCTCGGACGTGCGCAACAAGCTGCTCGACCTGCTGTTCGGCGCCGAGGAGGAGTTCGACTACACCTCGACCACCGCTCCCGCGACGCCCGCCCCGGCGCCCGCGCCGGGCGCACCGACGACCTAGCCCGCTCGCGGGCACCGAGCTTCGAGGGGCGCCGGAAGGCGCCCCTCGTCGCTCCGCCCGTCGTGCGCGCCTGGCGCCCTCCTCGCGTGGCGCACGAGTAGCGTCGCGGGCGTGTCCCGCTTCGCGCTCCCCTCCGCGCGCCGGACGACGGCCGCGCTCTCGACGCTCGGGGTCCTCGTCTGGCTCGCCCTCGCCCCGCCCGAACACGCGGCCGCCGGCGACCCGGCGCCCGAGCCGGCGCTCGGCGTCCACGCGATGCTCTACCTCGACGCGCCGGCGTCGTTCAAGCGGGCCATGCTGCGGGAGGCCGCGGCGATGGGCGCCTCGCTCGTCCGCGCGGACGTGCCGCTCGCGCTCATCCGCCCCACGAACGGGATCCCGGACTACGCGGCCTTCGACGAGGATCTCCGGCTCGCGCGCGCCCAGGGCATCGGACTTCTCGGCCTCATCGGAGCCACGCCCTCGTGGGCCGGCCGCTGCCCGCCGGGCACGCCGTTCCACGAGACCATCCGCTGCCCGTACGCCGACCTCGACCTCTTCCGGGAGCACGTCCGCGACCTCGCGCGCCGCGGCCGCGGGGTCGTGCAGGCGTGGGAGGTGCTCAACGAGCCGGAGGGAGTCGGGCTGCTCGGGAGCGCCGAGGAGTACGCGGCCATCCTCGACGCCGCCATCGACGGCATCCGCGCGGGGGACCCGCAGGCGAAGGTCGTGATGGGCGGCTCCCCGTTCCACCCGATCTCCCTCGCGTTCGTCACGCGGGTCATGCAGGCGCCGGGCTTCGCGTTCGGCAGCCGCATCGACGTCGCGAACGTCCACATCCGCGGGCCGCTGCACACGCTCGCCGGGCAGGTGCGGCGCTTCCGGGCGCACCTCCTCGCGCTCGGGCTGGACAAGCCGCTGTGGGTGACGGAGTTCGGCTACCCCTCCCGCTACGTCGACCAGCTCGACGGGATCTTCGGGAGCTGGCCCGAGGTGCAGCGCGTCGGGCGCGGCGAGAAGGGCCAGGCGACCTACCTGCGCCGCGGCATCCCCACGCTCCTGGCGGGCGGTGCGGAGAAGGTCTTCGTCGCGCTCCGCGAGGGGTCCGGCGGCATGTTCCAGACCGAGGGGGTGCTGCGCGGCGCGGGCGTCCGCGACCCCCCGGGCGCCGATCCGCGGGTGGTGCGCAAGCGGGGCTTCCGGGCGGTGCGGTACCTCGTGCGCACCGGGAAGCTGCAGCCGGCGGCGATCGCGCGGGCGCGGG
>JAOPZO010000277.1 GCA_025964065.1 Solirubrobacterales bacterium
GCCGGCGAGCGCGAGCGCGATCCACCCGCCGAGGGAGTTGCCGACCACGTGCGCGCGGTCGATCCCGCGGGCGTCGAGCTCGCGCTCGATCCCGTCCAGGTAGCCCTCGATCGACGGGCGGTGGGCGAACGGCGTGCCGCCCCGGTGCCCGTCGAGGGTCAGGGCGTGCACGTCGTGGTGCTCGGCGAGCGCGCCGAGCACCGGGCCCCACGCCCGCGGGCCGGCCGTGAAGCCGTGCAGGAGGACGAGCGGCTCGAGGCTCAAGCGATGCCCATGCCGCCCGAGACGGCGAGGTCCTCCGCGGTCACGAACGACGCCTCCTCGGCGCACGCGAACGCCGCGGCGGCCGCGATCTCCTCGACCCTGCCCAGGCGCCGCACGAGCGTTCCGGCCTTCATCGCGGCGACCATCCTCGGGCCGTGCTCCGTCGCCCGGACCTGGTCGAGCAGCGGCGTGTCGACCGGGCCGACCACGAGGCAGTTCACCGTGATGCCGTACCGCGCCTCCTCTCGCGCGATCGACTTCGTGAACGCGGAGAGCGCGCCCTTCGTCGCGGCGTACACCGCGTTGCCCTTCGAGCCGATGCGACCCGCCTCGGAGCCGACGTTCAGGATCCGCCCGTAGCCCGCCGCCCGCATCCCGGGGAGCGCGGCCTGGGTGCAGGCGAAGGTCCCCATGAGGTTGGTGTCGAGCAGGCGGCGCCAGCGCTCCGGCGTCGTGTCGGAGAAGAAGCCGGGGTCGTCGAAGCCCGCGTTGTTCACGAGGACGTCAAGCGTCCCCGCCGCCACGATCGCGGCCTGCGCGGCCTCGACGTCGGAGATGTCCACCTGGACGGCCTCGCCCCCGACCTCGTCGGCGACCTCCTCCACGCTCGAGCGCGTCCGGCCCGCGACGATGACGTGCGCGCCCTCGGCGGCGAGGCGCCGCACGATGCCCGCGCCGATGCCCTTCCCGCCGCCCGTGACGAGCACCCGGCGCCCCTCGTAGCGCCTCATGCGCCGACGAAGGACGGGCTGCGACGCTCGATGACCGCGGCGAGGCCCTCGCGGGCGTCCGCCGTGCCCGAGAGCTCGGAGACGGTGCGGGACTCGTCGGGGAGCCGCTGCTCGACGGTCGCGCCGAGTCCGTCGTAGAGCAGCCGCTTCGTCGCGGCGAACGCGAGCGTGGGGCCCTGGGCGAGCTCGGCCGCGAGCGCGGCGGCCTCGCGCTGCACCGCGTCGTCGGCGACCACCCGCGTGACGATGCCGAGCTCGAGCGCCTCGGCGGCGGTGAGCGTCGGGTTCAGCAGTGCGATCTCCATCGCCTTGCGCAGCCCGACGATGCGGGTCAGCGTCACGGATCCGCCGGCGTCGGGCGCCATCCCGACGCGGGTCGCGCCGAGCAGGAACGAGGAGGACTCCCCGGCGATGACGATGTCGGAGGCGCAGACGAAGCCGAAGCCGCCGCCGCCCGCCGCGAAGCCCTGGACCGCGCAGACGACGGGCGCCTCGAGGCGCATGAGCGCGGAGGCGCAGATGCCGAGCCAGCTCGTCGCCTCGCGGAGGTAGTCCGGGAGCCGCTCGCCCTTCGACACGAACTCCTTGACGTTGCCGCCGGCGCAGAAGTGCTTCCCCTCGCCCGTCAGCAGCACCGCGCGGGTGCGCGGGTCGCCGTGGACCGTCATGAGCGCGTCGTAGAACGAGCGCAGGAACGGGACGTCGAGCCCGTTCGCGGTCGCGGGGCTGTTGAGGCGGACGTGCGCGACGCCCGCGTCGAAGGAGACGAGCACCCGCTCGTCCGGGGTGGCCTGGTCGGTCATGTGCTGCTCCCTCGGTTGCGGAACTGGGCGATGCCGGACGCGGCGTCCTCGCCGGTCAAGTGCTCGACGACGGTGCGGCGCTCGAGCTCGAGGCCCTCCTCGAGCGAGAGCTCGAGCCCGTCGCGGATGAGGCGCTTCGTGCGGGCCTGCGCCGCACGGCTCTTCCCCTTGCCCGTCAGGCGCTCGACGAGCTCGTCGGTGGCGGCGTCGAGCTCCCCGGCGGGGACGGCGCGGTAGGCGAGCCCCCAGGCGACGGCCTCCGTGCCGCTCAGGCGCCCGCCCGTGAGGATGTGCGCGCTCGCGCGCTGGCGGCCGACGAGCCGCGGCAGGCGCTGGGAGCCGCCGCCGCCCGGGACCTGCGCGAAGTTCGCGTGGTTGTCCGCGAGCTTCGCGTCCTCCGCGACGAGCACCACGTCGCTGGCCTGCGCGAGCTCGAAGCCGCCCGCCATCGCGTGGCCCTCCACCACGGACACGACGGGCACGTCGAGCTCGCCGATCAGGGTGCAGGCCCGCGCGAACGCGGCGAAGAGGCCGAGCGTGGCCTCGGGGCCCTCGAGCCGCAGCCGCTCGAGCTCGTGGAAGTCGCCGCCGACGCAGAACGTGCCGCCGGCGCCGCGGATGACGATGACGTCGCAGTCCGCGGCGAGCGCGGTGAGGCCGGCCGCCAGCGCCTCCGCGAGCTCCACCGTGATGGCGTTCATCGCCTCGGGGCGGTTGAGCGTCAGGCGGCCGACCCGGCCGTCGCGCGTCGTCAGGATGGGCGGCATCGGCACGAGGCTACCTCCCGCCGGTACACCGCGTCCGTGCACCCTGTCCACACAGACCACCGGTAGAGTGGAAGGACATGGCGTCCGTCACTCGCAAGAACCAGAGCTCCCGGACCGAGCGGCGCGACGAGGCCAGGCAGCGCCTGCTCGACGTCGTCGAGCGGCTCCTCGACGAGGGCGAGTCCTTCACCGAGCTGAGCGTCGAGCGCCTCGTCCAGGAGGCGGGCATGTCCCGCTCCACCTTCTACGTCTACTTCGAGGACAAGGGCGACCTGCTGCGCGCCTGGTTCGCGGAGATCACCGCGGAGATCGCGGACTCCGCGAAGGGCTGGTGGGCCATCGGCGCCGACGCGAGCCGCGAGGACGTCGCCGCGGCGCTGGAGCACGTCGTCCGCACCTACCGGCCGCACACGACCCTCATGGCCGCGACGTACGACGCCGCCGCCTACGACGCGTCGGTCCGCAAGCTCGTCGAGGAGATGATGGCGGGCAACATGGCCGGCCTGCGCAAGCACATCCGGGCGGGGCAGAAGGCCGGCTGGGTCGATCCCGTGCTCCCGGCGGCCGAGACCGCGGCGTGGCTGACATGGATGGCCGAGCGCGGGTTCCACCAGCTCGTGCGCGGCGCGGACGACAGCGACTTCGAGCGGCTCCTCGACGGCTACGTCGCCATCGTCTGGAACACGCTGTACGCCCCCACGCGCTAGCGGGGCGCCCAGCCCGGGCCGGGCGCCCATCGGGCCTCAGGCCTCGGTGGCGTGCGTCGCGGGGACGGCGGCCAGCT
>JAOPZO010000284.1 GCA_025964065.1 Solirubrobacterales bacterium
GCGCGCCGGGCGCGCCGGGCTGCGCGCGTCTGCGCCCCGGGCGCCGTCGCGGTCGGGTCCGGGCTCGTGATGCCCGGGCGGTTCGGGCCGAGGACGGCGGCGCAGCGGTCGCGCTGCTTCTCCTTCGCCAGCGTCGCGTCCGTGAACGCCGCGCACAGGTTGTCGAGGAAGACCGAGACCTTCAGCAGGTGGCCGTTGGCGCCCACGAGGTTCGTCGTCTGGGACTGGGTGAAGACGTAGCGCAGGAGCGCCTCGAGGCCCGTGAAGCCCGAGCCGCCGCGCGGCGAGCGCGGGTCGCGCTCCACGGCGAACCGCGGATCGTCGAGGTGCTCGAGCGTGATCGCGAGGTTCGTCCCGACCTCGGGCAGCTGGCGGGCCGCGCGGCCGAGCCGCCGAACCGTGGGCCGTGCGCCCTCGACCGTCCGACGACCGGTCCGCGCCGCCTTCGCCAGCGAGCGGACCGCGGGCCGCGACGCGTCGCTGAACGGCCCGAGCGTGTCGAGGAACCGCGTGAGGTCCCCGGCCGACCGCTCGAGGTTCGCGAGCGCCGGCCGCTGCCGGTCGACGGAGCGCCCGAGCACCTGCAGGGTCGGGCGCAGCTCGCGCAGGAACCTCGGCAGCCGCTCGAACTGCGCCTGGAGGCTGTCGGCCTCGGCCGCGTAGGCCTCCTGGGTGTCGCGCGCCTCGACCACGAAGCGACCGACGTCCCGCTTGTTGTCGGCCAGCCGGCGGAGCACGACGTCCGCGTCGCGGTTCAGGTCGGCGATCGTCCGGCGCTCCTTCGCGAGCTGGGCGAGCACCCGGTCGGTCTCGCGCAGCGCCGGGTTCGCGCGGCGGATCGTCTCGTTGAGGTCCTCGGCGCGGCCGGCGAGCCCGGCGCCGAGCTCGTTGAAGATGATCGAGAAGCGCTCGCGGAAGGGGCGCCGCATGATGTTGTTGACGAGGTCGACGGGCACCGTCGAGCCCGTCTGCTCCACGGGGATCCGCGCCCCGCGCGGCAGCCTGCGGGGCTTGATCCCGGGCTGGCAGTCGACGAAGTACTCACCGATGAGCGACTGCGGTCGCGACTCGCAGAAGACGTCCTCGCGCAGCTCCCCGAAGCCCTCCTGGGTGATCTCGATGCCGACGAGCGCGCGGTAGGCGTCGCTTGTCGTGTCGATGTCGAGCGTCGCGATCTTGCCCGCGCGGACGCCGGCGACCTTCACGTCGGCCCCCTCGACCAGCCCGAAGGCGTTGTCGAGCTCGACGACGTAGCGCGCGCCGCCCCCGGCGTCGTCGCCGCTCCCCGCGCCCGCGGCGACGAACGCGCCGCCGGCGAGCAGGACCACGAGGAGCGCGGTGAGGAGGCGACGCACGGAGTCAGCTCCCCGGGGGCAGCTGGGTCGGGTCGCAGCTCACGCCGGCGGGGACGAACGGGTTGGAGCCGTCGCTCGAGCGCTCCGCCGAGCCGGGGCAGCGCTCGTTCTGCCCCGTGCGGATGACCCGCTCGAAGACCTGCGGGCGGAGCGCCGGCGGGACGGGCACGAGCGTCCCGCCGACCGCGGTGAACGCGTTGACGGACGTCGCGCTGCGGGTCGCGGAGCCGTTGGCGTCGTAGATGCCCGAGTGGCTGAAGTCGTCGAGCCAGCCCGTGAAGTCCGCGGCGTAGGGCCGGAACTGCTGCAGGACCGGCATCTGCCCGCGCAGGGACGCCGCCGAGGCGGGGAACGAGCCCGGCCGGCGCTTTCCGTTGCGCTCCACCTCGCGCACGGCCTGGTCGCGCAGCGCCGGGATCCGGCGGGCGAGGTCGGTGAGGTCGTCGTTCCGGGTGGGGGTCGAGACGAGGCGCGAGAGCGTCCGGACGGTCGGCACCGCCTCGCGGGCGAACGGCCGCAGCTCGGCGAGCGTGCGGCGCAGCTTGGGCGCCACGGGCAGCGCCTCCCGCACGAGCGGCGCGACGTCGTCGAGCGTCGCGCGGAGGTTGACGAAGGTCGTGTTCGCCCGGCGCATGAACGGCGGCAGGCGCCTGATCGACGTGGACAGGTCCCGCTCCTCCCGCGCGAGTGCGCCCGTGGTGGTCGCGAGGCCATCGACGAGCGCCGTGAGCTCCGTGTCGCGGTCCGCCAGGCTCCCGACGAGGCCGGAGGACTCCACGAGGAAGCGCTCGAGCCGCGGCGTGTCGAGGTCGAGCTCGCGGAACAGGCGCTCCGAGGCGACCAGCGACGGGTTCAGGAAGCGCCAGCTCTCGTTCTGCTCCGCCCCGCGGCCCGCGTAGTAGTCCGCGAAGCCCCGGTAGACGTCGCGCAGCCCCTTGCGCGTGTCGTCGTCGAAGAGGTTGAAGAACTGGTCGAGGTCGACGGCGGAGGTCGTGTTCGTCGCCGGGATGAGGCCGCCGTCCTCGAGCATCGGCCGTTCGCCGTCCGCGCGCGACGGCGGAAGGACGAGCTCGACGTACCGCCCCGAGCCCGAGGAGAGCGACGACAGCCGGACGGTCGCCTCGGTGCCGGCCGGCAGCGGTGCGACGTCCTCGTCGAGGCGCAGCTCGAGCTCGGCCTGCCCGTCCTCGGTCAGCTCGATCGAGCCCACCTTGCCGACGGGCCGGCCGCCCGCCTGCACGAGGCCGCCCTCGACGACCTGCGTCGCGGCGATGAAGCGCGCCCTGACCGTGTAGCCGCCCGTGTCCACGAGGACGAGGGCGAGGGCCACCACGGCGAGGACGAGGGTCAGCGCGACCGCGACCCGCGGTCCTCGACTGCTCCGCTCCCCCGTGCCCTGCGACCCTGCTGGCACCGCGCTCCGATCCGCCGACGACGCCGAACGTACCTCGCGGCGCGAGCGAGAAGCAACAATCAGGTGCGACGCCGCCGGCAGGGGACCGCGAGGCCCGTGCGCGAAACGCCGGGCCCCCGGGGCTACAGCCCGAGCTCGCGCGCGTAGTTCGCGCGGTAGTCGCGCTTCGCGGCGCGGACCTTGCCGACGTACTCGCGCGTCTCGGGGAACGGGATGGACGCCACCCGGAACGGCTCCCCCCGGTCGCGCGCCTCGGCGACCCAGCGCTCCACGTTGCCCTCGCCGCCGTTGTAGGCCGCGAGGGCGAGCGCCTCGTCCCCGCCGAAGCGGTTCAGGAGGTAGCGGAGGTAGTACGCCCCGTAGGAGATGTTCACCTGCGGGCTCGCGAGGTCCTCGGTCTCGAAGAGCACTCCACCCGACTTGCGCGCGATGTCCCCCGCGGTCGCCGGGGTGATCTGCATCAGCCCGAGCGCACCGGCGCTCGAGACCTGGCCGTCGCGGAAACGGGACTCCGTGTGGATGACGCCCGCGATCAGCGCGGGGTCGAGGTCCTTGTCCGCGGCCTGCTGGCGGATGATGTCCTCGTGCTTGAGCGGCAGCACGATCTCGCGCACGGCGGTGTCGAAGACCCCCGAGGCGGCGACGGCGCCCCCCAGGCAGAGCAGCAGCGCGAGCAGGACCCCGGCGATGCGACCCCGGCGACGGCGGACGACGCGCCTGCGGCGCTCCGCGGCGCTCACGCGAGGAGCGGGCGGCTTCGCCGGGGCGGCACGCCTGGCA
>JAOPZO010000179.1 GCA_025964065.1 Solirubrobacterales bacterium
GGTCGCGTGGAGGAGCCCGAGCGCCGCCGCCTCCTCCTGGCCCACGACCCGCCCCGTGTAGATGAGCCCCTTGGCGACGCTCTCCCCCACGAGCGGCACGAGCCGCGCCGGTCCGACGGGCACGCCCAGGCGCGCGCCGGCCCACGCGAGCTTCAGGTTGTCGCCGCCCACCCGGAGGTCGACGCCCGCCACGAGCTCCGCCCCCGCCCCCACGCAGTTCCCGACGGCGACGGCGATCGTGGGGACCGGGAAGGCCTCCACCGCGGCGTAGAAGCGCCCGAACGCCTCCATCCGCGCCACGCCCGCCTCGGCGCTCAGGGGCTCGGAGACGTCCGCGCCGGCGCACAGCGCCTTGACGTCGGTCGTGGAGAAGACGAGCGCGTGGAGCCCCGGATCCGCGGCGAGCTCGGCCATCGCCCCCAGCAGCGCGGCGAGCAGCTCGGAGTCCATCGCGTTCCGGACCCGGGGCCGCGCGAGGCGCAGGACCTCGATCCCGGCATCGACACGCTCACGCTCGAGGACGTTCATGCCGGGAGCTTCTATACGATGGCGGGGATGCGTCGCCTGCTGATCGCCCTCCCCGCCGCCCTGCTGACCCTCGCGCTCGTCGCCCCGATGGCGCTGGCCGGCCCCCACGACGGCGGCCAGGGCTGGATGGGCGAGACCAACGACAAGATGGTCACGAACTTCGGGTTCATCCTGATCGCCGCGTTCCCGCTCTTCATCCTGCTCATGAGCCTGCTCCAGTGGCGCCTCGACAAGCGGAAGTACGCGCGCAAGGCCGCCGCGAACGTCCGGGCGAAGGACGCCGTCTGGAAGGGCGGCTGGTAGCCCCACCGCTCCCGTAGGCTCGGCGCCATGAGCGCCGACGCCGTGACCTACGAGAGGACGGGCGCCGCCGCCGTCCTCACGCTGAACCGTCCGGAGCGCCGCAACGCGGTCGACGGGCCCACCGCCGAGCTCCTCGCCGAGGGCTACCGCGCCTTCGTCGCCGACGAGGAGGCCCGTGTCCTCGTGCTGACCGGCACCGGCCCCGACGCCTTCTGCGCGGGCGCCGACCTCAAGGCGATCGACGGCTTCGCCCCACGCCTGGCCGACCCGGCCGGCCCACTCGGCTTCACGCGCCTCACCCCGCCCAAGCCGACGATCGCCGCGATCGAGGGCTGGTGCCTCGCGGGCGGCCTCGAGCTCGCGCTCTGGTGCGACCTGCGGATCGCCGGCGCGGGCGCGCGGCTCGGCTTCCCCGAGCGGCGCTGGGGCGTGCCGCTGATCGACGGCGGCACCCAGCGCATGCCGCGCATCATCGGCCTGGGCCGGGCGCTCGACCTCATCCTGACGGGCCGGATCGTCGAGCACGAGGAGGCCATGGCGCTCGGGCTGCTCACGGAGGTCGTCGCGCAGGGGGGCGCGCTCACGCGGGCGCTCGCGTTCGCCGAGGCGCTCGCCGCGTTCCCGCAGGACACGATGCTCGCGGACCGCCGGGCGGCCATCGAGGGGCTCGGCCTGCCGCTCGACGAGGGCCTGGCGCTCGAGGCCCAGGCCGGGCCCGAGGTCTTCGCCACCGCCGTCGAGGGCGCGGGCCGGTTCGCCGCCGGGAGCGGACGCGGCGGCATCGGCGCGGGGGTCTGAGCTTCCCGTAGGCTGCCCGACCAGCTGGAGAGCCCCAGGGACCAGGAGAGAGACAGACCGCATGACGTACTTCGTGACCGGCGCCACCGGATTCATCGGCCGCCACCTCGTCGAGGAGCTGCTCGAGCGCGACGGGGACATCCACGTCCTCGTGCGCGAGGGCTCGCAGACCCGCCTGGACGAGCTCGTCCTGGGCTGGGAGATGTCGCACCCCGGCGCCCGGGAGCGGGTCAAGAAGGTCGTCGGTGACCTGCAGCTCGAGCAGCTCGGGGTGGACCCGGGCTGGCTCGACGCGCACACGGGCAGGATCGAGCACTTCTTCCACCTCGCGGCGATCTTCGACATGACCGCGGGGGACGAGGTGAACGAGCGCATGAACGTCGCGGGCACCCGCAACGCCGTCGCGCTCGCGAACGCGGTGCAGGCCGGGCGGCTGCACCACACGAGCTCCATCGCGGTCGCGGGCCTCTACAAGGGCCTGTTCCGCGAGGACATGTTCGCGGAGGGGCAGAAGCTCCCCTCGGCCTACCACCGCACGAAGTACGAGTCCGAGGCCCTCGTCCGCAAGGACGCGAAGGTCCCGTTCCGGATCTACCGCCCCGCCGTGGTCGTCGGGCACTCCGAGACGGGCGAGATGGACAAGGTCGACGGTCCGTACTACTTCTTCAAGGCGATCCAGAAGCTCCGGGACACGCTTCCGCAGTGGGTGCCGCTCATCGGGCCCGAGCTGGGCTGGACGAACATCGTCCCCGTCGACTACGTCGCCCGCGCGATGGACCACATCGCCCACCAGCCCGACCTCGACGGCGAGGCGTTCCACCTCACGCACCCCAAGGGCATCCGCTCGGGCGAGGTCATCAACGCGTTCGCCCGCGCCGCGCACGCGCCGCAGCTCGCGGTCCGCATCGACAAGAAGCTCACGGCGGCGCTCCCGAAGGGCACACTCTCGATGATCCTGCGCCTGCCGCAGCTCAAGGGTGTGCGGGACAGCGTCCTCGCGGAGTGCGGCATCCCGGCCGAGGTGATCGAGC
>JAOPZO010000353.1 GCA_025964065.1 Solirubrobacterales bacterium
GCCGGCCCGCGGGGTCTTCGCGGCGTACCCGGGCCGGCGCCTGCGCGGGATCCCGCTGCGGCTGCCCGAGGCCGACCCGGCCGGCATCCCGCGGGACACGCGCCTCGTCGCGCTCTACGGCACGGAGGACCGGACGGTCGGGGACACGACCGCGAAGCGGACGATCGCGCGGGCGGACACGAGCGACGAGGAGCTCGTGCGCGTGGACGACCCGGCGACGGACGACCACCTCGGGCCCCAACGCGCCGGCCCCGTGACCCGCCGCGTCTTCTGGGCCCGCCTGGACGCGCTGGTCGCCGCCGTCCGCCGCTGAGGGTGCCGGGCACCTCCAGCTCCTGGCCCGGCACCTTCAGGAGCCCTTCACCCGGAGGTGCCTGGCACCGCCAGCGGGTCGACGCCGTTCCAGGTCCCCTCGGCGCCGAAGGGGCGGAAGCGGGCGAAGAGCTCCTCCGAGTACCAGTCCTCGTCGCGGGTGCGGCGGATGACCTCGCGATGAGCGGGGTGGCCGTACGCGTAGGCGCGCGTGTCCTCGAAGGAGCGCCACAGCGAGAACGTCGCCTGGCGGGCGAAGGGCCACTCCCCCACGCCGACGCTCGCGAGCAGGCCGGGAGCGCCGGCGAGCGCCGTCGCGGGCGGGGCGATCGCGCCGTAGAAGGGGCGCAGGCGCGTCGGGCGGATCGTCGCCCGGGTGAGGACGGCGACCCGGTCGCCGCCCGGGTCGGGGTGCGGCGTCCCCGCGAACGGGTCGCGGCCGCCCCAGCGCCCGCGGGCCTTCAGCGGCGCGAGGCGCACGTGGTAGCGCTCGGTCGCCAGGGTGCGCCAGCGCGCCGCGACCTCGGACTCCGCGAGGAACGCGTCGAGCGCCGCCTCCTCCTCCCACACGGCGAGCAGGCCCCAGCGCCTGAGGTCGGCGCTCAGCGTCATCGTCGCGCCGCGGCCGGTGCCGAGGAGCTTCCAGAACGCGAGGCCGGGGGTGGCCTTGAGCGCGGGACGGTCGAGCCCCATGCGCGACATGCCCTCTGGCGCGGTGGCCCTGGGGTAGCGGACGAGGTGGAAGGAGGCGAGCATGGTCGACATGGAGTACGCGTTGATCATCCTCGCGGGCTACGGCCTGGGCAGTGTGCCGGTCGCGCTGCTGACCGCGCGGCGCCACGGGGTCGACCTGTTCGCCACGGGGGACGGGAACCCGGGCGCCTGGAACGCGCTGGAGCAGCTCGGCGCGGGCCGCGCCTGGCCCGTGTTCGCCGGCGACGGGCTGAAGGGCGCGCTCGCGGGCGTCGTCGGCCTCCTGCTCGGCGGCTCGGAGGGCGCGTACGCGGGGGTCGCCGCGGCGATGCTCGGCCACGCGTTCCCGCTCTTCACGGGCTTCCGCGGCGGCAAGGCCGTGATGACGTTCGCGGGCGGGATGTTCGCCGCCGCGCCGCTCGCGGCCCTCATCGCGCTCGCGGCCTGCGTCGCCGTCTCCCTCGCCCGCCGCTCTCTCGCCGTCGGCGCGCGCGTCGGCGTCTTCGGCGTGCCGCTCGTGCAGCTCCTGGTCGACCCCGTCGAGCGCGTGGCCGCGACGGGCGCGCTCATGACGCTCGTGGGCGCCCTCTTCGGCCTGCGCGCCCTGCAGGTGCGCTCCGGCACGAACGCATCGAAGGGGCCGGACCCCGCTGATGCGCGGCCCTGAACGCCGCGCACTTCACGCGCACCCATGGTGCGAGAAGCGCGCGTTCGGCAACGCCACCGCCTGAAAGGGGTCAGACCCCTTCACGGTGTTCAGTAGGTCCGGCCACGCCAACGGCGCTCGGGACGCAGCACGCTCCAGGTGAGGCGGGCGACCGCCGGCAGATCGAGGAGCGGCGCCACCCAGAACGCCGCGTCGTGGTGGCGGTAGGTGCGGCGGAACGCGCCGTGGAGCGCGAGGCGCAGTACGAGGAGGAGCCAGTCGAGCCGCGAGCCGCGGCGCAGGAGCAGACGCGGCAGCGGCAGCGCCTGAACCGCCCAGAGCGTCGCGACGTCGAGCGCCTGCCAGGCCGGCGAGGTGACCTCGGGCGCCATGAGCGACCGGCTCCACCCGCGCCACGTCTCCCCCGCCGAGTCGTACATCCGGACCTCGAGGAGGTCCGCCGCGTCCACCGTGTGCAGGCACCAGCCACGGGCGCGCAGCGCGCGCGCGAGCGCCACGTCGTCGGTCATGTTCGGCGCCGCGAGCCCGAAGCCGCGCGCCGCCAGGAGCTCCTCCCGGCGCGCCGCAAGGCACTGCCCGTTCGCGACAGCGCGGCTCGGCCGGGGCTGGAACGCGTCGACGTCCCCCGGGCCGAAGCGGTAGACGAGCGTCGCCAGGAACGCCGGGTGGAGCGCGCGCTCCCCGCGCGTCTCGCAGGCGAAGCGCACCGTCCCGGTCAGGAGCGTGCGCGCCGGCTGCGCGAGGAGCTCGGTGACGAGCGCACGCACGAGGCCGGACTCCGGCCGCACGTCGGCGTCGAGCGTCACGACGACCTCGCCCGCGGCCTGCTCGAGCCCGTGCTGGAGCGCCCACGGCTTCCCGACCCAGCCCTCGGGCAGCGGCGGGGCCGGCAGCACCCGCGCGCCGTGTGCGGCCGCGACGGCGGCGGTCGCGTCCGTGGAGTGGTCGTCCACGACGAGCACCTCGAGCACGTCCGGATCGGCCGCGAGCGCCGTCAGGACGGCGCCGATGCGCTCGGCCTCGTCGCGCGCGGGGACGATGACGCTCACCGTGGCCGAGGGTGCCGCGCCGCCCGCCGTGAGCGGCGGGCGGCGCTCCCTCCCGCGGGCCAGCCGGACGAGGACGACGCCGGTGAGTCCGGCCTGCACGAGCACGGTGGGGCGCACCCGACCATTGACGCACACTCGAAGCTGAACCTCATTCAGCTGCGGGCCGTACACTCGCCGAACGACCCCGCTGGACCGACTCCAAGGAGACAAGGGTGGACTTGAACGACACACCCGAGCAGGCTGCTTTCCGCACCAACGTGCGCAGCTGGCTCGAGGACAACAAGGCCGACGCGCCCGCCGCGTCCGGCGACTCGGGCGACACGGCGTGGATCGACAGCCGACGCGCCTGGCAGGACAAGCTCGCCGAAGCCGGCCTCGCCGGCCTGACGTGGCCCAAGGAGTTCGGGGGGCAGGGCCTCGGGCCCATCGAGCAGGTCATCGTCAACCAGGAGATCGCCAGCGCCCACGTCCCGGGGATCCTGGACGTCATCGGCATCGGCATGCTCGGGCCGTGCATCATCGCCCACGGCACCGACGAGCAGAAGAGCCGCTACCTCGGCCCGATGCTCCACGGTGACGAGGTCTGGTGCCAGCTCTTCTCCGAGCCCGCCGCGGGCTCCGACCTCGCCGCGGTGCAGACCCGCGCGATCGAGAACGAGGACGGGAGCTACGCCATCACGGGCCAGAAGGTCTGGACCACGAACGCGCAGTTCTCCTCCTACGGCCTGATCCTGGCGCGCACCTCGCCGGACAAGCACAAGCACAAGGGCCTCACGATGTTCATCGTCCCCATGGAGGGCGAGGGCATCACGATCCGCGGGCTGCGGCAGATCTCGGGCGAGGCGGAGTTCAACGAGGTCTTCTTCGACGACTTCGTCGTGCCGGCCGAGAACGTCGTCGGCGGCGTCGACAACGGCTGGGGCACCGCCCTGACCGTCCTCATGTACGAGCGCCTCACGATCGGCCTCGGCTCGGAGGGCTTCGGCTACCGGTCCGACCGCTTCGCGGAGGCCGTCGGCCAGGACGAGGCCGCGAAGAGCGACCCCGAGGTGCGCCAGCGCCTCGGCGACCTCGCCGCGGAGCTCCTCGCGGTGCGCTTCACGTCCTATCGGACGCTGACCGCGCTCTCGAAGGGCCAGATCCCCGGGCCGGAGTCCGGCCTGGCGAAGGTCACGACGGTCAACGCGGCGATCGCCGCGGGCGAGCTCATCGCGGACGTCGTCGGCCCGGAGGCCCTCGACGAGGACTCCGAGTGGGCCTACATGATCTCGTTCCTGCCCGGCCTGAAGTCGGCCGGCGGCACCGAGGCCATCCTGCGCAACACGATCGGCGAGCGCGTCCTGGGCCTCCCGCCCGAGCCGCGCCTCGACAAGGGCATCCCGTTCTCGGAGCTGCGTGCCAAGGAGAAGGAGGCGGTGTCCGCATGAACCTCGCACTGAGCGACGAGCAGGAGTTCCTCCGCGACGCGGCCAAGGGCGCGCTCGCGCGCTTCAAGACGGTCGAGGCCGCCCGTGAGGCGCTCGAGGACCCGTCCCGGCTCCCGGACCTCTGGTCCACCGTGGTCGAGGCGGGCTGGACCGGCCTGCTGATCTCCGAGGAGCGCGGCGGCGCGGGCCTCGAGGCCTTCGACGCCATGCTGGTGCTCGAGGAGTGCGGCAAGGTGCTCGCGCCGACCCCGCTCCTGGGGCTGCTCCCGGCCTCCTACCTCCTCGACCGCGGTGGGGACGAGGCGTGCCGGGCCGTCGCCGACGGGGAGGCGCGGCCCACGCTGGTCGCCGCCCGCCCGCCCGGGGACCTCGAGGGCGGCTGGACCGTCGAGGCCGCCAGCGGCCTCGCCCGCGCGGAGGCGCCGCGGATCGCCGCGGACGGCTCCGTGACCGGCTCCGCCGCCTGGGTCCTCGACGCGCCGCAGGCCACGCACTTCGTGGTCGTCGGCACGGACCAGGCCGGGAACGGCGCGGCGTCGGTGGTCGAGGCGAGCGCCGCGACCGTCCAGGACGCCACCCGCTACGACGCGACGCGCGCCCTCGGGCACGTGTCGTTCGACGGCGCCCCGGGCCGCAGGCTCGACGTCGACGACGGCCAGCTCGCCGCGGCGTGGTACCTCGGCCAGGCGCTGCTCGGCGCCGAGTCGCTCGGCACGGTGCAGACCTGCCTGACCATGAGCGTGCAGTACGCGAAGGAGCGCTTCACGTTCGGCCGGGCGATCGGCTCGTACCAGTCGATCAAGCACGAGATCACCGAAGTGCTCCGCAAGCAGGAGAACGCGCGCTCGCTTGCGTTCTACGCAGGCTGGGCGGGCCAGGACAAGCCGGAGGAGTTCGGCCTCGCGGCCAGCGCCTTCCGGTCGTCGGCGGGCCACGCGCTCGACTTCGCCTCCCGCTCGAACATCAACGTGCACGGCGGGATCGGGGCGACGTGGGAGCACGACGCGCCGCTGTTCTTCCGCCGCGCCCAGCTCAACCGGCGCCTGCTCGGCGGTGCGCACGACGCGACGGACCGCATCGCCGGCGAGCTGTTCGCCGCGCAGGCGGCCGCCGCGGCCTAGCACCACCCGCAGGACCGCACGCGTTCGGATTCGCGCCCACCCGGCGGGCTCGGATCCGAACGCGGCGTCCGCGCGCGAGAAGGGCGGCCGCCCCTAGGAGCGCGCCGCGAGCTTCTCCGCGGCGGCGCGGTGCTTCGCCTCGGGCTTCCGCCCGGCCGGCACGCGCGGCGCGTACTCGCGTACCTCGTCGAGCAGGCGCGTGGTGAACTCCTGCGCGGACTCGCCCGGCTGCAGCTGCCCGCCCGCGGGGGGGAAGAAGCGCACGGTGATCCGCGGGCGCTTCGGGAAGCGCGCGATCGCGACCGTGTCGGTGACCGCCACGTTCACGGTGACCGCCTCGGGCACCTCGGCGGCCAGGCGGCCGAGGCCGGAGCGGGCGCGCAGCGGGTGCCCGTAGGTCAGTGTCCCCTCCGGGAAGATCCCGATGCAGGAGCCCGCCCGGAGCTCACGGACCGCGTCGGTCATCCCCCCGTCGGGCCCGCCGCCGCGGTGCAGCGGGATCTGCTGCATCCCGTCGAGGACCTTCCCGAGCGCGGGGTTCTTCCACAGCGACGCCTTCGCGAGCGCGCGGATCTGCCGGCGGCGCAGCGCGGCGACGCCGACCGCGACCGGGTCCCAGTGCGAGTCGTGGTTCACCGCCATGAGCACCGGACCGTCCTGCGGCACGTGCTCGAGGCCCTCGACCTCGAGCCGCCCCCACCACCGGACCACCGGGGTGCAGACGGTCATCGCGAGCGTGTAGGTCTTCGTGGTTCGGGCTGGCACGCCGGGGATCCTGCCAGGCGTCAGCCGCCCTCGACGCCCTCCTCCCCTGCACGTCCACGGTCTCGCCGATCCCGGTCACGCCCTCCACCACGCAGGCAAGCGCTCCGCGGGTGCATCCGATCCGCCGGGCCGGACGTATCGTCCTGCGATGCCCAAGCTCTCCGTAGGCGACCCGGCCCCCGACTTCACGCTCGCGGGGACCGAGGGGTCCTTCACCCTCTCCGAGCACCGCGGCGAGCGGGTCGTGCTGCTCTTCTACCCCGGCGACGAGACCTCGGTCTGCACGAAGCAGATGTGCTCCTACCGCGACCGCTCGGCGGAGGTCGCCGCGCTCGGCGCGACCCTCGTCGGGATCTCGACGAAGGACGCCGCCTCCAAGGAGGCGTTCAAGGCGAACCACGGCCTCACGGTCCCGCTCCTGGCGGACGCCGACGGCAAGGTCGCCGCGGCCTACGGTCTGATGGCCAAGCGGCTGAGGATGACGAAGCGCGCGACGGTCATCGTCGACGAGCAGGGCCGCATCGCCCACTGGCACAACAACTTCCTGTCGCTGAGCTACGACAGCGTCGACGACATCAAGCAGGCGCTCCAACAGGTCCCCGCCGCCGCCTGAGCGCGCCAGCTCGCGTTGGCCCGGAGGCCCCGGGGGTAGTGGAGCGGGATGCCCCCTGCGTCCATCGGCGACCTCGCGTTCCTCTCGGACTGCCACACGGCCGCGCTCCTCGACCGCGACGGCACGGTCTGCTGGTGGTGCCCGCCGCGCTTCGACGCGGGCTCGGTGTTCGGCAGCCTCCTCGGACCGGACGCCGGGCACTGGTCCCTGCAGCCGACGGGGCCGTTCGAGACCGCCCGCCACTACGAGGACGGGACGCTCGTGCTCCGCACGACGTTCACGACGGACGGCGGCCAGGTCGACGTCCTCGACGCGCTCGCGTTCGCCCCGGGCGCGCGCGGCCACGACATCGGGATCGAGAGCCCACAGGTCCTGCTCCGGCGCATCGAGGGGGTCCGGGGCGCGGTGGAGCTCGAGACGGTCTTCGCCCCCCGGATGGAGTACGGGCTCACGGTCCCGCACACGCGCGTGGTGCCCGGCGGCGTCGAGGCGTGGGGCGGCCCGGTGCGCCTCGTGCTCGCGGCGCCGTTCGACCTGCAGTGCGAGACGGGCGGGGCCCGTGGCCGCGTCCGGGTCGGCGCCGGGGACACCTTCGAGCTCGCGGCGCGCTTCACGGAGGCGCGGGCCGACAGCACGCCGCCGCCCGGCGTGACGCTCGGGGACACCGCGGACGGCTGGCGCTCCTGGTCGGCCCAGCACGCCTACGACGGGGAGCACGCGGAGCTCGTGGCGCAGAGCGCGCTCGTCGTGCAGGGGCTGACGTTCGCGCCCACGGGCTCCGTCGTCGCCGCCGCGACGACCTCGCTGCCCGAGGTGCTCGGCGGCGAGCTGAACTTCGACTACCGCTTCGCCTGGCTGCGCGACCTGAGCCTCACGGTCCGTGCCATGTCGATCGCGACCTGCGGCGAGGAGGCCGAGCGGCTCTTCACCTGGATCGCGGACGCGGCCGGCCACCTCGGCGACGCGCCCGTGCAGATCGTCTACCGGGTCGAGGGCGAGCGCGTGATGGCCGAGCAGGCGCTCGCGCACCTCCCGGGCTTCCGCGACTCCACCCCCGTGCGGGTCGGCAACGAGGCCTGGAGCCAGACGCAGCTCGACGTGTACGGCGAGGTGGTGGACGCCGCCTACCAGCTGCGCGACCGCCTCGGGGAGCTCGACGCGCCGACCCGCGACCTCGTCGTCGGGCTCGCGGACCGCGCGGCCTCGGAGTGGGACACGAAGGACTCGGGGCTCTGGGAGGCGCGCGACGCCGAGCGCCACTACCTCACCTCGAAGGTCCTCTGCTGGGTCGCGGTGGACCGGGCGATCAAGATGGCCGAGGCGCTCCGGGCCGAGGAGCGCGTGGCGGACTGGGAGCGCGCCCGCGACGAGATCCGCGCCGCGGTGCTCGACCGGGGCTGGAGCTCGGCGCGCGGCGCCTACGCCGGCGCGTTCGACTCCGACGAGCTCGACGCGTCCGTCCTCGCGTTCCCGCTCGTCGGGTTCCTCGAGGCGACGGACGAGCGCATGCGCGCGACGATCGACGTCATCGAGCGGGAGCTGGGCGACACGGGGCAGGTGCGCCGCTGGGCCGCGGACCCGCCCGGCTTCGTCATCTGCTCGTTCTGGCTCGCCGAGTGCCTCGCGCTCGCGGGCGAGCTCGACCGCGCGGAGGCGTGGTTCGCACGTGCGGCCGGGACCGCGAACGACCTCGGGCTCATGGCGGAGGAGTGGGACACGGAGCGGCGGGAGCCGCTCGGGAACGTCCCGCAGGCGTTCTCGCACGTCGGCCTCGTGAACGCCGCGCACCGCCTGACGGAGGCCCGGCGGAAGCGCGACGAAGAGGCCGGGACCCGCGCGGCGGCGGGTCCCGGGGGCGTCACGAGCTGAGGGCTAGGTCTAGGGCGCGAGCTGCAGCACCTGGTGGATGCCGCTCGGGCGGTTCGTGTACTGCATCGTCGCGAGGGGCAGCGGCGAGAACTTGATCGCCACCGACGACGTGGGCTGGCGCCACGTCGAGGGCTCCTGACCCCGGCTCGCCGCGGCGGACGTGCCCGCCTTGTCGAGCGCGGCCCACAGCCGCGACGCGCACTTCGACGCGCTGCCGTTGCCGCAGTACGTCAGGGCGTACTTGCCCTTGACCGGACGCCCGAGCAGGCGACGCAGGTCCTTGTCCATGTAGTTCTGCCAGCCGCTCGACTGGCCGCCGGGCGGCGCGTTCTGCTCGCTCTGACGGTCGCGGAGCGCCTTGCAGCCCGCGGCCTTGAGCCGGTCGCACATCGCCGCGCGGGCGAGGGGCGTCCAGACGGCCTGGATGGCCGGGACGCCGGCCGCGTCGATCGTGCCGTCGACGTCCCCGTCACGCCAGCTCGCGCCGCCCGCGGACCAGTCGTCGAGCACCGCGACGAGCTTCGTCGCGAGCGGGCTCGGGCTCTTGCCCTTCGCGAGAACGGCACGGATGATCGGCCAGGCGAGCTTGCCGCGCGGGTCCTGCGTCGCACCGGCGTTGGCGGCGGCGAGGACCGTCTCGATCGTGTGCCTGGGCTGGCGCGCGAGCTCCGTGCTGAGGAGCCTGACGCGATCCTCCGGGCCCTGCGAGACGCGCTCGTCGCTGGCGGGCCAGCCCGGGGACGGCTCGTTGTTCCAGTTCACGAGCAGGCCGCTCGCCGGGTTCGCGTCCTGCGGGTGCTTCGACGCCTTCATGAAGCCGGTCCACTCGTAGTCGCCCTGGCCGTCCGTGGGGAGGTCGGGGTTCACGCCCCTGGGCCGCATGGGCAGCCGGCCGGAGGTGTAGAACGCGATGTCCTTGTCCGTGACGAGGAGCGAGTTGAACGTCTGCGGGGTCAGGGCCGCCGCCGCGTTGAGCTGCGCCGGCGTCTTGACTCTGCCGAACGTCAGGCGGCGGAACAGCATCTGGTCCGTCGTCTCGCGGCCCGCGCTGGAGCGCTTGCGCGCGAGGGCGACCGGGCGGCCGGCGCTGTCCGTCGCGTAGCCCGTGACCGGGCCGTGCACCGTCGTGCGGTACGTCGCCGTGATGGTCTTCCCGCCCTTGGAGATCGTGCCCGCGTTGACCGTGGTCATGCTGCGGCACTTCCCGTCGAAGCGGTACTTCGTCCTCGAGCCGCCGCAGAGGCGCTCGGCGTACGTGTCGATGATGTCGGCGCCCGCGGAGGTCAGCGAGAAGCCGAAGCCCTCGCCGCGACCGATGAGCATGTAGCCGGGGAACGGGGCCGAGGTGGCGCCGCGGACCTTGATGCCGGGGGAGTACATCCCCATCTCCATCGTCAGGCCGGGGTAGTTGTAGCCGATCTGCGGGCCGCCGACGTACAGCGGCTTGCCCGTCGCGGAGCGGCTGCCCGAGACCAGCAGGGAGTTCGAGGCGCGGGTGTCGCCGTCGGGCTGCGCGGTGGCCGCCGCGACGGCGCGGGAGGTCGCCGCGGCGTCCGGCAGCTTCAGGGCGGCGGAGCGGTAGCTCCCCTTGCGGAGGTGGACGACGCCGCGACCGTTCGCGACGGAGACGTCCTCGTACCAGCTCGCCTTCCTCGTGCCGGTGCGCGGGTGCTCCGGGTCGTTGCGCTGGCGGAGGTCCGTGTAGGCCTTCTCGCCCGTCCTGCGCCCGAGCGCGGCCTTGAGGCCGCCGAGCATCGTCTCGTTGGCCACCTCGGAGCCGCCGCCCTCGCCGAGGAACTGGGCCTTGACCCCGTTCAGCGCGTAGATGTCGGTCCGCGTGTAGGGCCGGGTGGACGGCGAGTTCGCCGCACGCCACGTGTTCAGGCCGGCGACGTACGTCTCGATGTCGCGGAGGACGGCCTCGCCCTCGGGGCCGGCCGACTTGAGCGCAGCGGTCTGCTCCTTCTCGACCCTGTCGGTGATCGCCTTGGACGGCTTGAAGTCGTACAAGCCGAGGACGAGGTTGATGCCGGGCGCCCCCGGGAGGTCGATGAGGCTCGCGAGGCCGTTCGTGCGGGCCTGGTTGAGCAGCAGGTTGCGGTCCTCCCCGGTCACGTGGCCCGCGCCGAAGATCGCGCCGTCGTCCGTGGCGGAGTAGATGTGCGGGACGCCGTACGCGTCACGCCGGACCCGCGCGGAGACGGCCTGGCCGCGCACCGTGCCGGAGACGGTCGCGTCCGTGACGAGCGAGGGGTCGTTCGGGTCGGTGAGGAGCTTCGAGGACTTGTAGTAGCCCGTGCCGTCCGCGGACGGCTGCACGACGGCGGGCGTGATGTCGCGGTAGAGCGGCGTCAGGCGGTCGTACATCTTCGCCTGCGTGTCCGCGGGCAGGATGCCCGGTGCGGTGAGCCACGCGGCTCCCGGCTCGGCCTGGCCGTGGGGGATGATGTTCAGCTCGGTGGTGGCCTGCGCGGGTGCGGCGAAGGCCGCGACCGCCACGCAGGAGGACAAGGCCGCGCGGAGCGCGCGGGCCGGAGTGAGGGGACCCATCCGCCGAACGTACGCGTTCAGCGAGGTCCGTGTGCGCACGCGCACACCAACGTCCGTCCAGCACGCCGGAGCCTGCTGGTTGCACCGGAAAGCCGGTGCGTCGGCGGCGGAACGACCACCCGGCACACCGCTCGTGGTCGGGCTCGCTCGGCTCGGACATGTCCCACGCCTCGCAGGTCCTTGATCTACGGAGCCCAGGTATCGGATGTTCTAGTGTGCGCCCGAGCCTGATTCCTCGCTGGCGTCGTGGCCCGAGCGCAATTCGATGAAGGCCGCCGGCAAACCAGCGGAAGAACCTGGACCGTCCGCGTTCGGCGTCAGGCTCATCGGTCTCTCGTCGATGCTCCCGGACGCGCCTACTGACCGGTGCGGCCGCGCCCGAAGGCCGCCGAGAGCGCCACGCCGGCGATGAGCGCGATGCCGTTGACGAAGTCGCTGACGTAGGCCGCGGCGCCCGCCAGGTTCAGCCCGCTGTTGAGAACCGCCACGAAGAAGATGGCGATGATCACGCCGCCGACGTTGAAGCGCCCTGGCCGGATCGCGGCCGCGCTGAGGAACGCCGCGGCCAGCGCGGGCAGCGTGAAGTTCTCCCCGACCTGCGGGCTGGCGCTGCCGCTGCGGGCCAGCTGCAGGACGCCTGCGGCGCCCGAGAGCATGCCCGACGCGACGAAGCTCTGGAACACCAGGCGGTTGGTGTTCAAGCCCACCAGCCGGGCCGCCGACGGGTTGGACCCCAGCGAGTAGAGATAGCGCCCGAACGGCGTGTGCTCCAGCAGGTAGTAGACGGCCAGCGCCACCAGCAGCAGGGCCACGAACGTGCGCGGCACGCCGAGGGTGTTCGCCGAGCCGAAGTTCGTCACCGACGCCGGGATGTCGACGATGCTCTCGCCGCCCGTCTTCCACGTGACGATGCCGTGGATCACGATGGCGGTGCCGAGCGTGGCGATGACCGCGTTGACGCCGGCGCGGGTGATCAGGAGGCCGTTGACGACGCCCACCGCGCCGCCGACGGCGATGCCGACGACGATCGCCACCGGGATCGACGCCCCGCTGGACAGGACGCTGGCCGAGAGGATCGACGACAGGCCGAGAGTCGCACCGACCGAGAGGTCGAACTGGTTGCAGACAAGCGGGATCAGCGCCGCCAACGCGATGATGCCGACGACCGACTGGTTGCCGACGATCGTCTGGACGTTCGGCATCGAGGGGAAGGTGTCGCTCGTGCTCGGCAGCACGCTGAAGAGGATCGCCACGGCGACGAGCAGCGCGGGCAGCGCGTAGGCTTCCGCGTGCCGGATCACCCCACCGGAGCTCGATGAGCGGCGGCTGGCGGCGCCCACGTCAGGGAGGGGCGTCTGGCCAGCGTCGGCCACCGCCCCGGGGACGGGATCGGCGGTGCTCACTGCTCTCCTCCGTTTGTGTATGCGAGTTGTTGGAGCCGGTCGCTCCCGAGTTCCGCGCCCTTGGCCTCGGCGACGATGCGGCCGCCGGAGATGACGGCGACGCGATCGCAGAGGCCGGCGAGCTCCTCGAAGTCCGAGGAGGCGACGAGCACCGCGGCGCCCGCGTCGACGGCGCGGCGGATCGTGGCGTAGATCTCAATGCGTGCGCCGACGTCGACTCCGTGCGTCGGCTCATCGAGCAGCAGGACGCGCGGGTCGCGGCGCAGCCACCGGCCGAGGATCGCCTTCTGCTGGTTGCCGCCCGAGAGCGTGCCGAAGGCGATGCCGGGACCCGCAGCCTTGACCGCGAAGGCCTCGATGAGCCGCAGCGTGTCGGCGCGCTCTGCTCGGCTGTGCAGCCGGCCGCCGCGCCAGTACGAGGGCACGCTGGCCGCCGACAGGTTCTCGGCGAGCGTCATGTCGGCGAAGGCGGCGTCGGACCGCGTCTCGGGCACGTAGGCGATACCGGCATTCATGGCCTGTAGCGGGGTGCGCGGGGCGATCACCGCGCCGTCGAGTTCGAGCACCCCGGCGTCGGGACGCAGGTCGCCGAAGATCATCCGCAGCAGCGAGGAGCGGCCCGAGCCGACGAGGCCGGCCAGGCCGACGATCTCGCCGGAGCGGACGGTCAGGTCGACGCCGGTCACCGGCCCGCCGCGCAGGCCGCGGACCTCGAGCGCCACGTTCTTGTGGCGCTCGCCTCCCGACTCAGGGAAGACCGAGTCGACCGAGCGCCCCACGATGAGCTCCACCAGCGCGTCATGGGTCAGGCCCTCGCACGGCACGGTCGCGATGTGGTCGCCGTCGCGCAGGACGGTCACGCGATCGGCGACGGCGAGGACCTCCTCGAGGCGGTGGGTGACGTAGACGATGGTCTGTCCGTCGGCGGCGTAGCGCCGCAGGGCGTCGAGAAGGATCTTGACCTCGGGCGCCGGCAGCGACGCGGTCGGCTCGTCGAGCACCAGGATGTCGTCGCTCTCGCCCTCCTGATCCTGCAGGGCGCGAGCGATCTCGACCATCGTCTGCTCAGCGGCCCCGAGCGCCCCGAGCGGCTGCCCGGGGTCGGCGTCGATCCCGAAGCGGTCGAGCACCGCGCGGGCACGAGCCCGCACGGTCCTCCACCGGATGTTGCGTCCGACGCCGGTCTCGAACCCGCGCCCCAGGCTCAGGTTCTCCGCCACGCTCATGTCCGGGAACGTGGAGGGCTGCTGATGCACGAAGCGCAGGCCGAGTGCCTGGGCCGCCGCGGGCGTCGTGGCCTCCGCCCGGAGGCGGTGACCGCGCACCTCGATCGATCCGCCGTCGGCGTTGTACACGCCGGCGAGGATCTTCACGAGGGTCGACTTGCCTGAGCCGTTGCCGCCGAGCAGCGCATGGATCTCGCCGCCCTTGACCTCGAACGAGACGCCCTTGAGCGCGCGCGTCTGGCCGAAGGACTTCTCGATCTCGTGCAGCCGGAGGGCGACGGCGCCGCCCGCGGTCGCGCCCGTCATGGTCACCCCGTGACTCCCCAGGCCTTCTTGTACAGCGACTCGAAGTCGATCGGCGCTGCGTAGGTCCCCGACGCGGGCAGGTTGTGCTCCTTGTCGAAGATCTGGATGCCGATGCCGGAGGGCGCCGGCTTCTCGCCTGCGAACATCCGCAGCATCGTGTCGATGCCGGCGAAGCCCTCGTAGCGCGTCGGGATGCCCACGCCGGCGTTCATGCCGGGCTTGCCGTCCCGGATCATGTCGATGTTGGCGGCTTCGCCCTCCGCGCCGACCACGAGCACCTCGCTGCGACCCGAGCCGGTGAGCGCGGCGGCGACACCGGACGTCACCATCGAATCCAGCGGCAGGATCATCACGTTCGCCTTCGGATTCTTCAGCAGCGCCTGCTCGGTCTTCTGGCGCAGCTGCGGGCCGAGGTCGGCCTGCCGGAACTCGTAGTAGTCGATCTTGCAGCCCGAGCACTTCTTGAGCTCTTCCTCGGCGCCCGCACGGATCAGCGTGTAGCCCATGACCTCGTCGGTCTTGGGGTACAGCACCTCGGCTTTGCCGCCGGTCTTGGCGATGGCCCACTGCGCCTGGGCGCGGCCGAACTCCTTGATCCACTTGCCGTAGGTGCCCTCGACGTACCCGGGCATGGCGCTGAAGAGCGGCTCCTGGCCCGGGTTGGTCTCGTTGCAGTCCAGCGCCTCGACCCCGATGACCGTGATCCCGGCCTTGCGGGCCTGCTGCAGCGGACCCTTCACGAGGTTGCAGTCGATGAGGTAGAGCAGGATGCCGTCGGCCTTGTCGGCCATCGCCTGGCGGATGCCGTTGGCCCACACCGACGGATCGAACTTGCCGTCGAAGACGGTGGTCTTCCAGCCGAGCGCCTTGCCGGCGTCGTTGGCGCCGGCGATGGCCATCGAGGCGACGGTCGCCGCCTGGCCGGCCGAGACCAGCCACACGTTCTTGCCGGCCGGCGCCTTCGGCGCCTCGGTCGGCGGAGCGGTGTAGGTGCCCTTGAAGTACTGCTCGACCTTGGCGACCGACGCCGCTGCGTCGGTGCCGCCGGGGGCGGTGGCGGAGGCGGTGGCCTCTCCACCACCGGAGTCCGAGCTCGAATCCGAGCTGCCACAGCCGGCCGCGAAGGCGGCGACCAGCACGAGGGCCAGCATCAGCGCCATACCTCGGTGCAGGCCGAGGGGCGACGCCCCGCCGGGCGACTTCCTGGATGAGTGATCAAACGTCATGGTGTGTTCCTCTGTTGTCGTCGTGGCCCAAGTGGTCATGCCGCGCGCCCGCACCATTCGATGATCGCCCGGGCGTAGAGCCTGGCCGCCTCGGTGAGCTCGTCGATGCCGATGGACTCGTCGGTCGTATGCGCCCGCGCCGTCTCGCCCGGACCCCACGCGGGGCTCGGCGTGCCGGCGAAGCGCGTGAGAAGCGCGCCGTCGTAGGCCGACTCGAGGCCCTCGACGATCGACTCGCGGCCGAGGTCGTGCGCAACGCCGCGGGCGACGGACACGATGGGGCTGGCCGGGTCGAGCTCGTAGGGCGGGTAGTCGGTCGCCCAAGTCCATCGCGGCGGATGAAGGGCGAGCCACTCGTCCTGCTCGGCCAGCCGGGCCACCGCGGCCTCGATCTCCGCCTTGGGACCCGAGCCGAATCCGTCGGCGTCGGCGTTGCCCGGCAAGTAGGTGGTGTTGATCCCCAGCTCGCAGCTCTCAGGGATGTTCGCGATGAACGCGCCGCCCGCGACGAGCGTCGGGTGGATGGCCGGCGCCCCGAGCAGCGGATGGCGCTGGTCGGCCCGGCCGGCCCAGTCGGCCGAGAGCTCGCGCAGCGCCCGGATGACGTCGGCGGTCATCTCGATGGCGTTGACGCCGCCCCCCTCCTGCCAAGAGGGCTGATTGATCTCGGCGTGCGCGGAGCGCCCCTCGACCTTGCAGCTGCCGTGGAGGATCCCGCGCGTGGCGACCCACAGGTTCATCTCGGAGGGCTCGGGGACGAGCCCGGCGTCGGCGCGATAGCCGCGCTCGATCGCGGCGATCGTGCCCATCGCACAGGTCTCCTCGTCGGTGACGACCTCAAAGATCAGGTCGCCGGCGAGCCGGACGTCGCAGGCCCGCAGGGCGCGCACCGCGAACATCGCCGCGGCGATCCCGCCCTTCATGTCCAGCGAGCCACGCCCGACGATGCGGCCGCCGCGGATCTCGGCCGCGAACGGCGGCACGCTCCACAGGCTCTGGTCGCCGGCGCTGACCACGTCGATGTGGCCGTTGATGATCAGCGAGCGTCCGCCCCCGGCCCCGGCCAGGGTGCCGACGGTGATCGGGCGGCCCTCGAAGTGATG
Organism: Solirubrobacterales bacterium; assembly: GCA_025964065.1. Classification (GTDB taxonomy): domain Bacteria; phylum Actinomycetota; class Thermoleophilia; order Solirubrobacterales; family Solirubrobacteraceae; genus Paraconexibacter. Next base: position 16,331 of record JAOPZO010000353.1, read on the forward strand.
CCACGGAGGCATCATCGGGTGGTGCGCCAGCTCCCGGGCGTCGGGCTCCCACTGGTCGATCGCGAAGCCGGAGGCGCGCAGCTCGTCGGCCGCGAAGGCCTGGCACGCGGCTTCCTCGTTGGTCCGGTGCTCCGAGCCCGGCGAGAGGTCGACCGAGGTCGTGTCGAAGCGAACCAGGGCCTGCGTCAGCTCGACGAGGTCCTGCTCGTGGCGTGCGACGTAGTCGTCGATGTCGGCCGTCATCGCGGCGGCCGCCCCTGGGTCCGTCATTCGCTTCTCTCCTCGCCGTCGCCGGCGCCTGTTGTCGAGCTCAACCTCCGACCGCAAAGGTCTAAAGGCTCTGGCTTAGGTCCAAAAGTATTTGACAAGCGGGGGGGAAGTCAAGGCCCCGATTCCCGGCCTGCTCAGACCAACCAGCGCCGGTCGAACACCGTCCGTCCGTCGACGACGACGGTGCCGGTCAACGCCAGCCCGTCGCCCGTCACGAGCGTCGTCGTCGACACCTCGACGTCCGCGCCGTTGGGGGTTCTCGCCTGGATCACCGTCTCCCCCGTCACCGTCGCGCCGTCGGGGCGGTCGGCGCGGACCGTCGCACGACCGGTGTGGTCGAGCGCCACGCGGCCGCCCGGCACCGGCGTGTCGAACACGAAGCGCGCGCCGCTGACGACCGAGACGCTGCCCGCGACGAGGTCGCGCTGGATCTGCCACCGCGGCTCGCCGTCGACGATCAGCGGGGCGCGATCGAGGCCGTGCTTCTGCGGCTCGGGCGTGAACGGTGCGACGGCGCCGTCGGGCGCGGACGGGACCACGATGCGCGAGGGTGCACCGGGGCCGGTGAGCACCCGCAGCGTCGGGTTCGTGCGGGTCGGCCACACGCGGGGGAAGTCGGAGCCCGACACGCTGATCCGCAGGCGATGGCCGGCCGGGACGCGGTATGCCGTCGCCCACAAGCCGACGGTGTACTCCTTGACCTCGCCCGCCACGATCGGCTCGCTGGTCGCGTGCGACGTGCGGTGACGGCCGTTGAGCCACCCGGTCGTGATCAAGGAGGAGCCCCCATCGGGCGCCACGTCGCAGAGCTTGACGACGAGTTGCAGGTCCTCGCCCTCGTCGACGGCGACGTGGAGCGTGGCCCGCGGCGAGCCCGCGATGCGCAGTCCGTCCGGCAGCGGATCGGTGGTGAAGGTCAGCGAGGCGGCGTCGTCCGAGCGCTGGTCCAGCGGCAGCCCGATGCCGAGGCCGAACGGATCCCACAGGCCGGCGGCGGTGCCGGTGGTCGGGTCCGTGGTGTGCGCCAGCTCCCCGGCCGCGCCCGCGCCGGTGGTCAGCGCCGCGTCGGCGCCGAGCGCGTAGCAGACGTCGGCGTCGGCCGCCGGCGGCCACGCGGCGGCCTGCAGCCAGCGGTCCTCCGCCTGCGAGTAGAACTGCACGGGCGCCTCGTCCTCGACGCCGTTGGCCTGTCCGCGCAGCCACCGGTCCCACCAGCGCAGCATGTGATGGAGGTGGTCGATCGGGGCGACGTCGGACTCGTCGGGATGGACGTGCAGCCACGGCCCCATCAGGAGCTTGCGCGGTCCCTGCGCGCCGCCGAAGGCGTCGACCATCACCTGCGGGAAGAGGTCGCGCCAGCCGCCGATCGACAGCATCGGGACATCGATGTCGGCGGCGTCGACGACACGGTCCTCCCAGTACTCGTCGCGCTCGGGGTGCTCGGCCCACGGGACCAGGTACGGCTCGCCGGACTCCAGGCGCGCTCGCCAGACCTCGTGCCAGCGGCCCGCGGGGTCCTGCAGCATCGGCGGCAGCAGCTGCATCGCGAGCATCCACGAGCCCCAGACGCCCGCCGCACCGAGGGCGTTACGGCAGCCACCTGGGTAGACCCAGTCGTGGTACGGGTCCAGGCTGCCCATGATCGGGGCGATGGCCTTGAGGTGCGGGGGCTTGAGGGCCGCCGCCTTGAAGGAGGTGATCGCGCCGTAGGAGAGACCCCACATGCCGACGTTGCCGTCGCACCAGGGCTGCGCGGCGGCCCATTCGACGATCTCGGCGGCGTCGTCGCCCTCCTGGCGGTTCATGGCGTCCAGCGTGGCCCCGGAGGAGCTGCCCAGTCCGCGGAAGTCGACCAGCAGCGTCGCGTAGCCGTGCTCGGCGAAGTACGCATTGGCGTGGCGCTCGTACATCGCGCCGATGAAGTCGTCCTTGTGGTATGGGTAGTAACACAGGATGAGCGGAGCCGGCCGGTCCGCCGGCAGGCAGAGATCGCCGGCGAGAAGGGCGCCGTCGCCCAGGGGGATCTCTACGTTTGAGTGCGCGTCCATGAAGCAGTCCTTCGTCGTAGGCGCGCTGCCGGCCGGCCGCGGGGAGGGTCCCGTGGCCGGCCGGCGCGCGGTGTGAGGCCGCCGCCGGTCTCAGGCGATGGCCGGTTCCGATAAGGGCGCGTCAGCGCTCGCTCACCAGAAGATCAGCGGCGTCCGGTCCAGCGGCTCCCAGCCGTCGTCGGTGACCAGGCCGGTGTGCTCGAACGTGCCCCAGCCGACGCCCTTGTGCAGCAGGAACATCTCGACCGTGACCGCCATACCCGCCTCGTAGGTGCCGGTGTACTCGGGCAGGGCCCCCAGCCGCGGGATGACCGGGTCCAGGAAGAAGTCCTTGCCGACGCCGTGGCCGTAGAGGTCCCAGAGGTCCGCGTCGAGCTCGTTGCCCGCGTTCTCCATCATCTTGTCGGCCATCGCGCCGACGTCCTGGCTGTGGACGCCCGGCTTGATCATGTTGGCCATCGCCTGGATGATCTCCGCCGAGGCCTCAAGCAGCTTGCGCTGCTCCGGCGTCGGCTTGTTGCCGCAGACCGCCGCGCGGCCCGGGTCGAGCCAGAAGCCCTTGTGCAGCGGGCCGTAGATCCAGCCGCGAAGCATGTCGCCGGGCTGGGGTGAGGCCGTGGTGTAGCCGGTCAGCGCAGAGCTCCAGAAGACCTTCTCGGCCTTCTTGCCGAAGGCAGTGCCGATCCGCTGGAAGCCACCGCCGGTGCGGATGATCTCCTGTGCGGCGGCAGCGGCCGCCTCGGACTCCGGCTTTCCGGCGATGAGGCCCTCCATCAGCGCGGTGAGCGCCCGGGTGGCGACCTCGCCGGTCTCGCGCATGGCGACGAGCTCGCGCGGGCTCTTGATGCGGTGGATGGCCCAGATCAGGCGGAGGTCGGGAACCCACTCAACGGCCGGCGCCTCGCGGCGGATGGCGTCCATGTACATGGCCGGCAGGAAGTCCTCGCCGTTGTACAGGACCTCGCCCTCGATGCCCGCCTCACGCAGCGCCTTGCCGACGCCCTTGGGGAGGTTCTCGTGAGCGACGACGTTCGTGGTGGCGATCGCGTCGTGGTCGATCAGGTCGTACGGCTCGCACATGTGCAGCGTCGGCTCCTGCCCCTGGTGGAACACGAGGGCCGCGAACGCCTTGCCCACCGGGCCGAGGTAGGCAGGCTCCTGCCCGGAGGACAGGGCTGCGTAGTTGCACAGCCAGTGCAGGTCCGAGGCGCGGTCGTAGCCACCGCCGGACCGCTGCCAGATCACGACAGCGTCAACGCCGCGAAGGGACATCTCGGCGTACAGGCGCGCCCAGCGCTCCTGGTACTCCTCGACGGGATACGGCATCGCTGCCGAAGATGCTTGGGCTACCGCTGACATGGGGCTCCTTGCTTTCTCATGGAGAGGCGGTCACCTTCAGCTCAAAGGACCGCAACTGGGTCCAAATGCTATTTGAGGGTGCCGGTCGAAGTCAAGGACGCGCGCGAAGCGCGGCTACGCCGTCTCGGTGAGGGCGGCCTGCTGCAGGCCGAGGCGCTCGATCGAGTCCTCGCGCATCTTGAACTTCTGGATCTTGCCGGTGACGGTCATGGGGAAGTCGTCGACGAAGAGGACGTACCGTGGGATCTTGAAGTGGGCCAGCTTGCCCCGGCAGAACTCCCGCAGCTCGTCGTCGGTCGCCGCCGCCCCGTCGCGCAGCCGGACCCAGGCGCACAGCTCTTCGCCGTAGCGCTCGTCGGGCACGCCGATGACCTGCACGTCGGCGACGCAGGGATGGCCGTAGAGAAACTCCTCGATCTCGCGCGGGTACACGTTCTCCCCGCCGCGGATGACCATGTCCTTGATGCGCCCGACGATCTTGCAGTAGCCGGCGTCGTCCATCGTGGCGAGGTCGCCGGTGTGCATCCAACCAGCACGGTCGACGGCCTCGGCGGTCCGCTCCGGGTCTCCCCAGTAGCCGAGCATCACGCTGTAGCCGCGCGTGCAGAGCTCGCCCGATTCCCCGCGCGCCACGGTGAGGCCGTTCACGGGATCGACGACCTTGATCTCGATGTGCGGACCGGGCCGCCCGACGGTCGCCACGCGGCGCTCCAATGGGTCGTCGCACCGGGTCTGGGTGGACACGGGCGACGTCTCCGTCATGCCGTAGCAGATGGACACCTCCTCCATGTGCATCTCGGAGACCACGCGGGTCATGACCTCGATCGGACAGGGCGAGCCGGCCATGATCCCCGTGCGCAGGCTGCTCAGGTCGAACTCGGCGAAGTGCGGGTGCTCGAGCTCGGCGATGAACATCGTCGGCACGCCGTACAGCGAGGTGCACCGCTCGGCGGACACGGCCTTGAGCGTGGCCTCCGGCTCGAAGGAGGGCGCCGGGATGACCATGCAGGCGCCGTGCGACGTGCAGGCCAGGTTCCCCATGACCATGCCGAAGCAGTGGTAGAACGGGACCGGGATGCAGACGCGGTCCTCCTCGGTGTAGCCCAGCAGCTCGCCGACGAGAAACCCGTTGTTGAGGATGTTGTGGTGGCTGAGGGTCGCGCCCTTGGGGAAGCCCGTGGTCCCGCTGGTGTACTGGATGTTGATGGGGTCGTCGCAGCTCAGCGTCGCGGCCCGTCGGTCGAGGGCCTCGGGTTCGGGGTCACCCGCGGCGAGAAGGTCCCACTCCGACGTGTCGAGGAACACGACCCGCTCGAGCGCCGGGCACTCGCGGCGGACCTCGCCGACCATGGACCGGTAGTCACTGGTCTTGAACTCGAGCGCGCTGATGAGCAGCTTGACGCCGGACTGCCGCAGCACGTAGCCGAGCTCGTGCGTGCGATAGGCCGGGTTGACGTTGACGAGGATCGCGCCGATCTTCGCCGTGGCGTACTGCACAAGCACCCACTCGGCGCAGTTGGGCGCCCAGATCCCAACCCGGTCGCCCTTCTCGATGCCCGCGTCGAGCAGCCCGGCGGCGAGCCGGTCGATCCGGCCGGCCAGATCGGCCCAGGTCCACCGCAGGTCCTGATGGCGACTGACGAGAGCGGGCCGCTGGGGCCAGCGCCGCACGGTGCGGTCCAGGTTGGCGCCGATGGTGTCGCCCAGCAGGCCAACGTCCGACATCCCGTGGGCATAGGACGCCGTGGTCTCGTGGTCGGCGCCGTTGCGCTGGCCCATCAGTGCGCTCCCTTCGAGCCTTCGGTCATCTGCTTCTGGAAGGTCGCCCCGTCCCAGTAGTCCTCGGTCGCGCTGATCCAGGACCTGTCCGTGTGAACGAGATGGACTCCGCGTAGGTCAAGCTGCTGCCCATGTGCCGTGACGGGCCCCATGGGCGCCTGGAGACTCCCGGTCAGGCGGTAGCCGATCGCGACTCCCGCCTCCCCGGCGATCTCGCGCAGCGGCTCCCAGTGGGCGTCCGGGAAGAGCGTGAAGAACCCCGCCAGGCCGCGCACGATGTCCTCGCGGCCGTGGACCTCCTTTCCGCGTGCGACCTCGCTGTGGACGGCGTCGGGCCGGTACAGCGCGCCCGCCGCCGCGGCGTCGTGCCGGTTGTAGGCGCGGTAGAGCGCCCGGCCGATGGCCGCCGGGCCACTCGGGTCCCGCTCGTCGACGGCGTCGCAGATGATCATGCCGTCGCCGCCTTCAGCCGGTCGAGCTCGAGACCGGCGACCTTCTTGACGAGCGCCACCGTCGCGTCGCTGTCGTAGACGTCGTAGAGGTGCTGGCGGACGGTCGGCGGGGGCGTCGCGTTGGTGTTCTCGAACAGGGCCACGCGCATGGCGTGCGAGCTGCACGTCATGTCCCACACGAAGTTGAAGAACCGGTTCTTCTCGCGCGCCGAGACGCCGTGGCCGGGCAGGAACTCGTCGAGGCGGGCCGCGATGTCCTCGCGCTCGAAGTCGGCGGCCGTGAAGCGGCTGATGAGGCCCTGGCCGCTGAGGTCGCGCAGCGTTTGCATGACCTGCGGGTAGTGGACGATCGAGTGCAGACGCCCCGCGGTGATCAGCGCCGGGTCGGGCACGCACACGCCGCTCTCGGTCATCGTCGACTGGTCCTCGGCGGCGATGATGAACGCCTTCAGCGTGGCGGCGTAGGCCATCACGTCGGCCACCGCCGCGCGGACGGGCGGAATCCGCTCGGTGCCCAACACGTCGACGATCATCCGCGCGGTGGCGGCGAAGATCTCGGCCCGGCGCGCAAGCCGCGCGAGCACGTGCCACAGCGCAAGCGCTCCGACCTCGAGGTACAGCTTCAGCGTCTCGGCGTTGCCGAAGCTGAAGAGGTACTCGTCGGGCAGGAACACGTTGTCGAAGATCATGAACGTGTCCGGCTCCTCCCCGCGAGCGTTCAGCGGGTGGTCCTCCGGGTTCCAGTCGTGGGCGACCGTGGGCTCGCGCGAGACGAGCGTGATGCCCTCCTGGTTGATCGGGCAGCACGCCCAGATGATCGAATCCTCCGCGATCCCCGGGCTCAGCAGCGTGCCGATCGTCGTGATGTGGCTCTGCAGCGCCGCCGAGGCCACCGGCTTGGCCCCGTAGAGGACGACACCGCCGTCACGCCGCTCGACGACCCGCAGGCGGCCCGG
>JAOPZO010000406.1 GCA_025964065.1 Solirubrobacterales bacterium
CGGCCTGCACGATGCGCGGGTCCATGCGGGCCCGGGGGGACGGACGCCGGCGGGCCCGGTGGGGCTCCCCGGCCGGCGGGAACGGGCATGCTGGACGGACCCATGGCTCCTGATCCCCGCCTCGACGCGCTCCGCGCCCTCGCCGACACCGGGCTCCGCCTCGCCCGCGGCACGACCTCCGCCCGCCTGGCGCTCGCCGGGCTGCGCGACGTCGTCGACCCCGCGACGCTGCCCCCCGAGATCCGCGAGCGGGCCCTGGCCGAGCTGGAGGCCGCGCACGCGCAGGCGACCGTGGCGCTCCCGGCCAAGGAGGTCGAGAGGGCCCTGAAGGACGCGTGGGGCGAGAAGCCGACCTCCGTCCTCGACGAGCTCGACACCGAGCCCGTCGCCTGCACCCCCGCCGCGCAGGTCCACCGTGGCGTGCACGAGGGCGAGCCGGTCGCGATCAAGGTCCTGCGGCCGGGCATCGCCGACAGCGTCCGCCAGGACCTCAACCTGCTCGAGACGCTCATCCGCCCACTCGGGAACGTCTTCCCGTCCCTGGCCCCCGGCCTCCTGCTGCGGGAGGTCCGCGAGCGGGTCCTCGACGAGCTCGACCTGGAGCACGAGGCCTCGACCCAGCGCGCCTTCGCCCGGGCCCTGCGCCGCCACCCGGACCTGCACGTCCCCGCGCCGGTCAGCGCGCTCTCCCACGAGCGGGTGCTCGTGAGCGCCTGGGTCGACGGCACGCCGGTCGGGGAGCTCACGGACGCCGGCGAGCGCCACGAGGCGGCCCGTGCGCTCGTGCGCTTCCACGTCGGCTCGGCCCGCTTCGGGACCGTGCACGCCGACCCGCACCCGCACGACGCGCTGCGGATGGCCGACGGCCGCCACGCCTTCGTCGACTTCGGCGCGGTGCGGCAGGTCCCGGCCACCCGGGTCGACGAGGCGCTCGTCGCGCTCGCCGCCTTCCTCGCCGCCGACCCGGACGCCCTCGGCGCCTCGCTGCACCGGCTGGGCTGGCTGCCCGCGCAGGTCGGCGCGACGGCGCTCGTGCTCGGCCGTGACGTCCTGCAGGGCCACCTCGACGGGCCCTCCCGCCTCGACGCGGACGCCGTCGTGGCCGTCGGGGAGCGCGCGATCGCCCACGCTGAGGCCCTGTGGCCGCTCGCCGAGGTCGCGTCGGTCCCGCCGGAGGACCTGTGGCCGCTGCGGATGCTGGGGGCGCTCTTCACGCTCCTGGCGCGGCTCGAGGTCGAGGAGGACTGGGCGGTGCTCGTCGGAGGAGCTGCGCGCGACGGCTGGTGAGATGGGTAGGAGCACTCCATGGCTCCTGACTCCCCCATCCCCGAAGTCGTCCACGACCGCGTCGTGCAGGCCCAGGGCCCGCGGCTCGTCGCCGTCGCCGAACTCCCCGCCGACGGCGTCGTCGAGGTCCGCACGGAGGCGCACGGCGTCCTCGCGGTCGGCATGGCCGAGGGCCGCCCCTTCGCGGTCTCGAACCTGTGCCGTCACCAGTTCGCGAAGCTCGGACAGGGCCAGGTGCGCGACGGCTGCCTGGAGTGCCCGTGGCACCGGGCCCGCTACGACGTCACCGACGGCACGATGGTCCGGGGGCCGCAGGGCCGCCTCTTCGGCTTCAAGCCGTACTCGAGGGCGATCCAGGGGTACACGAACGCCGCCTTCAAGCTCAAGACCTTCCCGGTCGCCGTCGTCGAGGGCGCGATCGTCCTGACGTGAGCGCGATCACCGCGATCGGGCAGAAGGGCGCCGCCGGGCTCTTCGGCGGCCTCGCCGGGCTGCTCCACGGCCGCCCGCTGCACCCCGCGGGCATCGCGTTCGAGGCCCGCTTCACGGTCCCCGGCCCGACCGCCCCCGAGCTCGAGCTCTTCGCCCAGGCCGGTGAGCACGACGCCGCGGTGCGCTTCTCGCGCGGCTTGGGCCTGCCCGAGCCGCTTCCCGAGGTCCTCTCCGTCGCCTTCAAGGTGCGCGACGCCTACGGCCCGGGCGCCGACCAGGACTTCCTCCTCACCGCCTCGGGCGAGCGCCCGGGACTGCGGCACGCCTTCGCCTGGGGCCGCTCGCACCTCGCGCACTCCTACTCCTCGGTGGTCCCGTTCAGCGCGGCGGGCCGGAGCGTCGTCTTCGGTGCCCGCCCGCTCTCGGCGCCCATCGACGGGGAGCGCGACCTCCGCGAGCTCGCGCGGCGCGCGGAGGAGGAGGCGCTCGCCTTCGAGCTGCGGATGGCGTCGCTGCGAGGGCCGTGGCAGACGCTCGCGCGGATCGACGTCGGCCGGCGGCTCGACGAGGCCGAGGAGCAGGCGCTGCGCTTCAACTCCGACACCACGGGCGGCGGTATCGCGGCGACGGGCTTCGTCAACCGCCTGCGCGGTGCCGCGTACGACGCCTCGACGCGCGTTCGTCCAACCTGACGCCGCCGACGCTCAACTTCCCGGCCCGCCGGCCGATGACGCGGGGGTGCTGTCCACATCGACGCTCACCCCCACGGCGCGCACGGGCCTCACGCCGCCGACGCAGCGCGGGTTCTCCTCCCGGCTGATCGGCGACGTCGCCGTCGGCCTCGGGTACGTCACCCGCGATCAGGTCGACGAGGCCGTCGCGGAGGCGAAGCGCACGGGGCGCCTGACGGGCCGTGTGCTGCTCGACCGGCGGATGCTCAGCGCCGGGCAGTACTCGAGGGTCATCGCGGAGCGCTTCGGCCTGGACCACGTGAACCTCTCGGCCTTCGTGGTCGACCGCGACGCCGCGGCCCTTGTCGACGTCGACGCGCTGCGCCGCTTCGGCGCCGTGCCCGTCGCCCGCACCGGGCCGGGCACGCTGCTCGTCGCGATCTCCGAGCCCTCGAACGTCCTGGCGATCGACGACATGGCGCTGCTCACCGGCATGGCGATCATCTCGGCCATCGCGACGAAGGACGAGATCGACGCGCTGCTCGACTCCCTGGCGGGCGCGAGCGGCTCCGTGCGGCGCGTTCCCGACGTCGTCGAGGTCGTGCAGCAGCTCGTGGAGCAGACCGTCGGCCGCGGCGCCACCGACCTGCACCTGACGCCCGAGGGCGACGGCCTCGTCGCCCGGCTGCGGGTGGACGGCGTCCTCACCGCGTTCACGACGCTTCCCGCCGCCGCCGGCTCCGGGGTGCTCTCGCGCCTGAAGGTCATGGCCGAGCTCGAGCTCACCGACCGCCGCAATCCGCAGGAGGGCCGCGCGGTCGTGGTGGTCGACGGCCGCCCGCTCGACGTGCGCATCGTGACCCTGCCGCTCGTCGACGGCGAGGCGGCGATCCTCCGCATCCTCCACCGGCCGGAGCACGTCGTCGGCCTCGACGACCTCGGCCTGGAGCCCGACGAGCGCCGCGTCGTGGAGCGCGCCGGCGCCCGGGGCCACGGCGCGATCCTCGTCGCCGGCCCGCGTGACGCGGGCAAGACGGCGACGCTGCACGCGCTGCTCGCCCCGCACGCGACCGCCGAGCGCTCCGCCCACACGATCGAGGACCCGGTGGAGCGCCGGGTGCCCGG
>JAOPZO010000420.1 GCA_025964065.1 Solirubrobacterales bacterium
CGGCCTCGGCCTGCGCGGGCGCCTGCGGGCGCTCTGGGCACTGCCCCCCAAGCTCCCGGCACGGCCCGGCGCGCGGTCCTGAGCGTGCCGGGACCGCGGCTAGGATGAGGGACGCGCAATGGACTCCGCGTACGATCTCTTCCAGAGCGGCACCGAGCTCCTCGAGCGCCGCGACTTCCACGCCGCGACCGTGCCGCTGGCCCGGGCACGCGCGCTCGAGCCCGACAAGTCCTCGGTCCGCGAGGCGCTCGGCCGCGCGTACTTCGGCGCCCAGCGCTACGCCGAGGCCGCCGGGGAGTTCGAGGCGGTCATCTCCCACCACCCGACGGACGACTACGCGCTCTTCTGCCTCGGCCGCAGCCTGCAGCAGCTCGGCCGGCACGCCGAGGCGCGCGCCCCGCTGACCCTCGCCGCGACCCTGCGGCCCGAGCGCGCGGACTACCGGCTGTACCGCGAGCGTGCCGAGCGGCGCGCCGACGCGGCCTAGCACCGCTCCTGCGCGGACCCGGCGCGCTTGGTAGCCTCGTCGGACAGCTTTCGCCGCCGCGAGTGCAGGTCGAAGTTCGCGGCGGGCAGTACTGGAGGCGGGCGTAGGCCCGCCTTCGTCGTTCCCGGAGAGGAGAGAGACATGAGCAGCAGCATCCAGAGCGAGGTCGAGACCACGCTGGCGTCCGCCACCCCGGACGTCGAAGTGCTCCTGGCGGAAGTCGTCGGCGGCGGCACCCTGCGGCTCTTCGTCGACCACCCGGACGGCGTCACGCTGGAGGTCTGCGAGCGGGTCACGCGGGCCCTCGAGGACATCCGCGAGCGCTACGCGCTCGAGGTGAGCTCCCCGGGGTCCCAGCGCCCGCTCACGAAGCCCACGCACTTCCGGCGGTTCCTGGGCCGCCGCGCGAAGGTCCGCACCCGCGACGCCGTCGCAGGGCACAAGTCGTTCACCGGAGAGCTGGTCGGCGCCACCGACGCCGAAGTCACGATCGCGGCCGAGACGGGCGTCATCGCCATCCCGTACGCCGAGATCCACCGTTCCAACCTGGTCGAGGAGTAGTCGGAATGTCACGCGAGATCCTGGAAGCCATGAGCGCCCTCGGGCGCGAGAAGGGCATCGCGCCCGAGAAGCTGCAGGCGGCCCTCGAGGACGCGCTGCTCTCGGCGTACAAGAAGCAGCCCGACTCCGCGAAGTACGCGCGGGTCGAGCTCGACCCCGAGACGGGGGACTACCGCGTCGTCGAGCTGCTGGTCCCCGACCGCCTGGAGGCGCACCTCATCGTCGAGACGATCGACGAGAACACCTACCTCGACGAGGAGACGGGCGAGTTCGTCGAGCCCGAGAACGTCGAGATCGACGCGGAGAAGTTCGCGGAGTACGCGGACCAGATCGGGGAGCAGGACGTCACCCCGGACGACTTCGGCCGCATCGCCGCGCAGACCGCGAAGCAGGTCATCCTGCAGCGCATCCGCGAGGCCGAGCGGGACATGATGTTCGAGGAGTACCGCGACCGCGTCGGCGAGCTCGTCACGGGCATCGTCCAGCAGAAGGACGCGCGCTACACGCTCATCCAGCTCCGCGAGCGCGTCGAGGCGCTGCTCCCCAAGAGCGAGCAGGTCGACGGCGAGCGCTACGAGCACAACCAGCGCGTGAAGGCCGTGATCAAGGAGGTCTCGGCCTCCACGAAGGGCCCGTCGATCATCGTCTCGCGGCGCGACCCCGAGCTCATCAAGGCGCTCTTCGAGCTCGAGGTGCCCGAGATCGCCGACGGCCTCGTCGAGATCCAGAACGTCGCCCGCGAGCCGGGCTACCGCTCGAAGATCGCGGTCATCTCCCACGCGGACGGCGTCGACCCGGTCGGCGCGTGCGTCGGCCCCCGCGGCTCGCGCGTGCGCATGGTCGTCTCCGAGCTGCGCGGCGAGAAGATCGACATCATCCCCTACAACGACGAGCCCGCCCGGTTCGTCGCCAAGGCGCTCTCGCCCGCCCGCGTGCGTGAGGTGCTCGTGGACGACGAGGCCCGCCAGGCCACGGTCATCGTGCCCGACGACCAGCTCTCGCTGGCCATCGGCCGCGAGGGCCAGAACGCGCGTCTCGCCGCGCGCCTCACGGGCTGGCGGATCGACATCAAGTCCGAGACCGACTTCGCCCAGGACACGGGCGACGGCGGCGAGGGCGACGACGGCGAGCAGCGCGCGCAGGACGACGGCCGCTGCCACGCGATCCTCGGCACGGGCCGGCGCTGCCCGAACGCGTCGCTGCCCCAGACGTACTTCTGCGGCCTCGACGCCCACCAGGCGCTGGCCCGGTTCGACACCACGGACGCGTCGGTCATCGCCGACCTGAACCCCGCCGAGCTCGCCGAGCTCGCCAACGGGGCGACGGACGAGGACCGCGTGCACGAGCTCGTGACCCGCGCGATCGCGAACCTCGCGGCCGCGAAGGCCGCGGCGCCGGCGGGGGAGGACGTCGTCGTCGCCGATACCCCGGACGGTGCCTCCGGCACGCCGATGGGCACGGGCGACGGTCTCGAGCCGCAGCCCGAGGCGGGCGAGCCGGACGCGCTGGCCGCCGACGACGCCGAGCCGGCCGAGGAGGGCCTCGCCGCCGACCCCGCAGGGGACCCGGCGTCGTAGCGCGGGGCCACGTCCCCACGCGGCGGTGCATCGCCTGCGGCGCCATCCGGCCGCAGGCGGATCTCCTCCGCTTCACCCTCGTCGATCACGGCGACGGTCCCCCGACCGTCGCCGCAGACCCCTCGCGCACCGCTCCCGGTCGCGGGGCCTGGACGTGCGACGAGGCCTGCTCTGAGCTCGCTCTGACGCGGCGAGCGTTCCCGCGCGCCTTCAGGCGCACGGTCCACACACCCACAGACCTTCTAGAATCGATGAACAGTGGCTGAGAAGAAGGCATCACAGATCGCGAAGGAGCACGGGATGTCCGCAATGGACCTCCTCGTGCAGCTTCGCGACGCCGGGATCACCGTGACCGCAGCGTCGGCACTCGTCGACGAGGACCGGGTGGTGGAGGCCC
>JAOPZO010000447.1 GCA_025964065.1 Solirubrobacterales bacterium
GGGCCGTCGGCGGCGGCGGGGTGGCCCGTGGGGTCGCGCCGACCGTCGTCCTGACCTTCGACCGGGACGGCACACCGCTGGAGCTCGCCGTCGCGCTGGCCGCGACGGGGCAGGCACCCGTGGCGGGGCTCCCGCCCGGTGCCGCCGCCGGGAAGCCCGGCGATCGCGTCGAGGTGACGGCACGGCTGGACCTCCGTCGCCCCGGCAACCGCACGGCGTACGACGCATTGCTCACCGGCCTCACCCCACGCGGCGTGCGGGGCCTGGCGGGTGCGGTGGCGGTCCTCGGGCGGCAGCTCGAGACCGCGGCGCGCCGGGACGTCGTGCGCCACGGGGTCGACGCGGCGACCTACGGTGCCGACGCCCAGGCGGCGCTCGCGGCCCGGCTCGGCGGCTCGGTGGAGGTGTCGCGCACGACCTCGACGCTCCGTGACGCCTGGACGCGCCCGGCGGGCGGCACCTGGCAGCGGCGCACGGACTGCCTCGGCGGGGCGGTCGCGTGAGCGGCGTCAGCGCGCGCGCAACGCCGTCCCGAGCACCGATAAACGGCGCCCGGCCGTCCGGCCCGTGTGCGAACATGCGTTCGTGTCGCCGTACGTGGAGCTCCACGCGCACTCCGCCTTCTCCTTCCTCGACGGGACCGCCCAGCCCGAGGAGCTGGTGGTTGCCGCGCTCGAGCGCGGGCACACGACCATGGCCCTGACCGACCACGACACGATCTCGGGTTCGATGGAGTTCGCCCAGGCCGCTGGCGCGCTGGGGCTGCGGGCGATCCACGGCGCGGAGGTCTCCGTCCGCGACGAGCGGGACCCCGCCTCACCCGACCAGGTCGTCCCGGGCCGCACGGTGCTGCGAGGCGCGGTGTGGGAGCCCCCGGCGCTCCGGCACGTGACCCTGCTGGTGCGGGACGCGAGGGGTTGGCGGAACCTCTGCCGGCTGCTCACGCGTGCCCACGCGCACACGCGGGACGCAACGCGCCGCCGCGCGATCGCACCGTCCGTCACCCTCGCGGACCTCGAGGCGCACGCGGAGGGGCTCGTCTGCCTGACGGGCTGCGCGCGGCAGGGGGTCCGGGACGAGCCGTCGATCCGCCGGCTGCTCGCCGCCTTCGGCCCGGAGGGGCTGCGGGTCGAGCTCCAGCGCCCCTTCGCCCGGCACGATCGCGCGCGCAACCGCGGGATGGAGGCGCTCGCGCAGCGGCTGGGGATCGCGTGCGTGGCCACGGGCAACGTCCACGCGCACACGCGGGAGCGCGCGCTGCTGCAGGACGCGTTCGTGGCGATCCGGGAGCACACGACGCTCGACGCCTCCGAGCCGGTGCGCCGCGGCAACCATGCGCACGTGCTGACCTCACCCGAGGCGATGGCCTCGCGGTTCGCGGACCACCCCGAGGCCGTGGCGGAGACGGAGCGGCTCGCCGAGGAGCTGCGCTTCGACCTCACCGCGGACCTGGGCTACCGCTACCCGTACGCCGACGACGTCCACGCGGCGCGCAAGCTGCGCGGCACCTGCCACGCCGCCTTCGACACGCGCTACCCGCCCGGCCACAAGCGCCGGGAGGAGGCCGTCGCCCGGCTCGACGAGGAGCTGCGGCTCATCGACGGCCTCGGCCTGTCGGGCTTCTTCACGCTCCACCACGAGATCCTCGAGCTCGCGCGGGAGATCGCCGTGGAGGTCCGCGGGGTCGGCACGGCGCGGTCGCTGCTGCCACCGGGGCGCGGCCGCGGGTCGAGCGTCTCCTCCATCGTCTGCTACCTCACGGGCCTCTCGCACATCGACCCGATCGAGAACGCGCTGTTCCTCGGGCGCTTCCTCAACGAGGAGATCACGGCGCTGCCGGACATCGACCTCGACTTCCCGCGGGACATCCGGGCCGAGCTCATCCCGCGCATCCACCGGCAGTTCGGGCCGGACCACTCCGCGCTCGTGGCGGCGTTCCCGACGTTCCGGGCCAAGGGCGCGATCCGGGAGATCGGCAAGGCGCTCGGGCTGCCGCCGGGGGAGATCGAGCGGGTGGCGCGCGCGTCGGAGGGCTTCGCCGCCTTCAAGGTGGAGGAGGACGTCCAGCGGGCGCTGGGCGGCGGCCGGGAGAAGATGGGCCGCTGGGAGTGGCTCGTGAAGCTCGCGGAGGAGTCGCATGGGCTGCCCCGCCACCTCTCGCAGCACTCGGGCGGGATGATCGTCGCGACCCGGCCGCTCGTGGACTGCTGCGCCGTGGTCCCGGCGGCGATGGAGGGCCGGCAGATGGTCATGTGGGACAAGGACTCCTGCGCGGACGCGGGCTTCCTGAAGATCGACCTGCTCGGGCTCGGGATGCTGTCGGCGGTCGAGCGCTGCGTCGAGATGATCGCCGCCACGAGCGGGGAGCGCGTGGACCTCTCGCGGATCCCGTACGACGACAAGGCGACCTACACGGCGATCCAGCGGGCGGAGACGACGGGCGTCTTCCAGATCGAGAGCCGGGCACAGATGGCCTCGCTGCTGCGCACGCGCCCCGAGACGCTCGACGACCTGACGATCCAGGTCGCGATCGTCCGCCCGGGCCCGATCCAGGGCGGTGCGGTCAACCCGTACATCGAGCGGCGCCAGCGAATCCGGGCGGACCCCTCCTACCGGATCCCCTACGAACATCCGGTGCTGGAGGACGTGCTGGAGGACACGCTGGGGACGATCATCTTCCAGGACCAGGTCATCGAGGTCGCGATGGCCTTCGCCGGCTTCAGCGCGGGGGAGGCCGAGGGGCTGCGCCGGGCGATGAGCCGCAAGCGCTCGGAGGCCGCCATCCGCGCCTACCACGACCGCTTCGTCGAGGGCGCGGCACGCACCCACGGCGCGAGCGCGGAGACCGCCGAGCGGGTCTACCAGATGATCGTCGGCTTCTCGGGCTTCGGCTTCCCCAAGGCCCATGGCGCCGCTTTCGGCCTGTTGGCCTACCAGTCCACCTGGCTGCGCGTGCACCACGGCGCCGAGTTCCTCTGCGCGCTGCTGGACGAGCAGCCCATGGGCTTCTATCCGCCGGACACGCTCGTACACGAGGCCCAGCGCCGGGGGATCCCCGTCCTACCGGCGGACGTGAACGCCAGCGCGGTGGGCTGCACGATGGAGCGCCTCGACGACGGGCGCTCCGCCGTGCGGATCGGCCTGGGCTACGTGCTGGGCGTCCGGGAGGACGAGGTCGCCGCGGTCGTCCATGCCCGGGAGGCCGACGGGCCGTTCACGGCGATCGGGGACCTCATCGCCCGCGCCGGCGCCGGGCGTCCTGCGCTCGAGCGCCTCGCGTGGTCCGGGGCCTGCGACGTCCTGGTCGCGCGGGAGGTCGCCGTCCCCGGGCACCGGCGGCGCGCGGCCC
>JAOPZO010000453.1 GCA_025964065.1 Solirubrobacterales bacterium
CGTCGTCAGCGTCGGGGAGCGGACGTGGAACGCGGGCGCGGTGCGCCGCGATGTCGCGTCCTCCCCCCGTGCGGGGGCGCGCGACGACGCGACCACCCCGGGCCGCTTCCGCATCGCGCTCGACGGCCTCGAGCGCACCTACGCCGTGGCCGTCACCGACGAGGCGATCTGGGTCGCGCGTGACGGCCACCACCTCGAGCTCCGCACTCACCGCCCGGCCCGCGACGGCGCGGGTGCGCTCGCGGGCTCGCTCGAGGCGCCCATGCCGGGCACCGTCCTGCTCGTCCACGTGGCCGACGGCGACACGGTCGCCGCCGGCGACGTCCTGCTCGTCCTGGAGTCGATGAAGATGGAGCTCGCGATCACCGCCCCCCACGCCGGCACGGTCACCGGGCTCAGCCTCGCCCCCGGCGACCGCGTCGCGCTCAAGCAGCCGCTCGTCGCCGTCGTGGAGGGGGGCGCATGAGCCGCGACGCCCACCTCGAGCTCGTCGCCGACCTCGAGCGGCGCCTGGAGCGCGTCCGCGCGGGCGGGGGCACGAGGGCCCGTGAGCGCCACGTCTCCCGCGGGAAGCTCCTGGTCCGCGACCGCGTGGAGCGGCTGTGCGACCCGGGCGCCCCGTTCCTCGAGCTCTCCCCGCTCGCCGCGGAGGAGCTCTACGACGACGTCGCGCCGGGCGCCGGGATGGTCACGGGCGTCGGGGTCGTCCACGGCCGCCGGGTCGTCGTGATCGCGAACGACGCGACGGTCAAGGGCGGGACGTACTACCCCATGACCGTCAAGAAGCACCTGCGCGCGCAGGAGGTGGCGCTCGTGAACCGGCTGCCCTGCATCGCGCTCGTCGACTCGGGCGGGGCGTTCCTGCCGATGCAGGACGACGTCTTCCCCGACCGGGAGCACTTCGGCCGGATCTTCTTCAACCAGGCGACGATGAGCGCGCAGGGCATCCCGCAGATCGCTTGCGTGATGGGCTCCTGCACCGCGGGTGGCGCGTACGTCCCGGCGATGAGCGACGAGACCGTCATCGTCCGCGAGCAGGGGACGATCTTCCTCGGCGGGCCGCCGCTCGTGAAGGCCGCCACGGGCGAGGAGGTCACCGCGGAGGAGCTCGGCGGCGGCGAGGTCCATGCGCGCACCAGCGGCGTCGTCGACCACCTCGCCGAGGACGACGACCACGCGCTGGAGATCGTGCGCGGCATCGTCGACACGCTCCCGGACGCGCCGCCCGCGCCCTGGAGCCGCCGCGAGCCCCGCCCGCCCGCGCTCGACCCCGACACGCTCCTGGACGTCGTCCCGACGGACTCGCGCACGCCCTACGACGCGCGGGACGTCATCGCGCGGATCGTCGACGGCGGCGAGTTCCAGGAGTTCAAGGCGCTCTACGGCACCACGGTGGTCTGCGCCTTCGCGCACCTCGACGGACACCCGGTCGGCGTCATCGCGAACAACGGCATCCTGTTCAGCGAGTCCTCGCTCAAGGCCGCGCACTTCATCGAGCTCTGCGACCGGCGCGGGATCCCGCTCGTGTTCCTGCAGAACATCTCGGGCTTCATGGTCGGCAAGGACTACGAGGCGGGCGGCATCGCGAAGGATGGCGCGAAGCTCGTCACGGCGGTGTCCTGCGCGCGGGTCCCGAAGCTGACGGTCATCATCGGCGGCTCGTTCGGGGCCGGCAACTACGGCATGTGCGGCCGCGCGTACTCCCCGCGCTTCCTGTTCATGTGGCCCAACGCGCGCATCAGCGTCATGGGCGGCGAGCAGGCCGGGGTCGTGATGACGGAGGTCGGGCAGCCCGAGGTCGGCGCGCAGCTCCGCGAGCAGTACGAGCACCAGGGACGGCCCGTCTACTCGACGGCGCGGCTCTGGGACGACGGGGTGATCGACCCGCGCGACACGCGCGAAGTGCTCGCGCGGGCGCTCGCCGCGTGCGCCGGGGTGCCGCTCGGGCCCGTGGCCTACGGGGTCTTCCGGATGTAGGTGCCGCACCGTGTGATGCGTTGCACAGGTTGTGTTTTCGCAGTCAGTGCAATGTTTGCTACGTTGCCCGGCATGTCCTTCCTGCTCGCGCGCGTCGCCCGCCTCCTCGCCCACCACTGGAAGCGCAGTGGCGCCGCAGCCCTGGCCGTCGTCGTCGTCCTCGGCGTGCTCGCGGGGACGGTCGGCGGTGCCGCGTCCGACGACTTCCAGATCCCGGGGACGGAGAGCCAGCAGGCGCTCGACCTCCTGAAGGCCCACTCGCCGGCGCAGGCCGGGGCCGACGCGACCATCGTCTTCTCCGCCACCGAGGGGAAGATCACCGACGCGCCGAAGCGGGCCGCGATCGAGCGTGCGCTCGACGAGATCGCCCAGCAGCCGGGGGTGGCCGCCGCTCCCTCGCCCTTCGACCCGAAGGCGCCGGCGGTCTCGGCCGACGAGCGCATCGCGCAGACGACGATCCCGTACACGGTCACGCAGACGAAGCTCGAGAAGGAGGACGGCCTCGCGCTCGAGGAGGCCGCCCGCACCGCCGAGGGAGACGGCGTCGCGGTGGCCCTTCGCGGCCAGGTCGTCGACGTCGCCGCCGAGCAGGAGGCGCCCGTCGGGGAGCTCGTCGGCGTCGCGCTGGCGATCGTGCTGCTCACGCTCCTCTTCCGCTCCGCCGCCGCGATGGTCGCGACGCTCGCCGGCGCGCTCATCGGCGTCATCGTCGGCCAGCTGCTGCTCGCCGCGCTCGCCAAGCCGCTCGGCCTGCCGTCGTTCGCGACGACCATCGCCGTGATGCTCGGCCTGGGCGCCGGCATCGACTACGCGCTGCTCATCATCGGCCGCTACCGGGAGCAGATCGCCAAGGGCGACAGCGTGCGCGACGCCGCCGCGAAGTCCGCCGCCACCTCCGGCTCCTCCGTGGTCGCCGCGGGCCTCATCGTCATGGTCGCGATCGCCGGCCTGCTCGTGATCGGCATCCCGCTCATCGGCAAGCTCGGGATCGCCGCGGCGCTCGCCGTCGCCGCCGTCGTCGTCTCCGCGCTGACGATCCTCCCGATCATGATCGGCGCCTTCGCGCGCCGCCTCTCCCCGAAGAGGCCCGAGCACGTCCTGCCCTCCGAGGGCTTCCGCCGCTGGGGCACGTTCGTGACCGCGCGGCCGTGGGCCTCCATCGCCGTCGGCGTCCTCGTGATGCTCGTCTTCGCCGCGCCCATGACGCAGATGCGCCTGGGTCAGCCCGACGACGGCAACCAGCCGGCGGACAGGACCCAGCGGGTCGCCTACGACCAGCTCTCCGAGGGCTTCGGCCCGGGCTCGAACGGCCCGTTCCTCATCGCCGTCGACATCCCGAAGGGCGACGGCGCGAGCGAGGACCAGCTCGCCGCGCTCGGCAAGGCGATCGGCGCCGACGCCGGCGTGGCTTCCGTGCTCCCCGCGAGCGTCACCCGTGACGGCGAGGCCGCGACGATCATCGCGATCCCGAAGACCGCGCCGCAGGACGAGCGGACGAGCGACCTGCTCGAGCGTCTCCGCGGGAACGTCATCCCGGCGGCCACGCAGGGCACGCCCCTGGAGGCCTACGTCGGCGGCAACACCGCCGGCTTCGAGGACTTCTCCTCGAAGGTCGGCTCGCGCCTGCCGCTGTTCATCGCGGTGGTCATCGGCCTCTCCGTGCTGCTGCTCGTGGCGGCGTTCCGCTCGCTCTGGATCCCGCTGGCCTCCGCGGTGTTCAACCTGCTGTCGGTGGGCGCGGCGTACGGCGCGATCACCGCCGTCTTCCAGCAGGGCGTCGGCTCGAGCCTGCTCGGGATCGACTCGGGGGTCCCGATCGTGTCGTTCATCCCCGTGATGCTCTTCGCGATCCTGTTCGGGCTGAGCATGGACTACAACGTCTTCCTCCTCTCCCGCATCCAGGAGGCCTACAAGGAGGGCGACGGGCCGCGTGAGAGCGTCGTGAACGGCATGGCCCGGATCGGCAAGGTCATCCTCTTCGCCGGCCTGATCATGTCCGCCGTCTTCACCGCGTTCGTCTCGACACCAGACGTCACCGCGAAGATGTTCGGGCTCGGGCTGGGCGTCGCGATCCTCGTCGACGTGCTCGTCGTGCGGCTCGTCATCGCCCCCGCGGTCGTGCTGCTGCTGGGTGACCGCGCCTGGTGGCTGCCGGGCTGGCTGGACCGCGTGCTGCCGAACGTCTCGCTCGAGGGCCACCTCGTCGAGGGTGTCGACGACAAGGACCCCGTCGCGGCCGGCGAGGAGCGTGTGCCCGCGACCGCCTAGGGTCCCGGCGCGTGCTCCCCGCCGCGCTGACCCAGCCCGCCGCCGAGGCCGCCGAGCGCCTCGTCGCGCGGGGCCAGACCATCGCCGTCGCCGAGTCCTCCACCGGGGGGCTGGTGGCGGCGTCGCTGCTGTCGGTCGCCGGTGCGTCGGCCTACTTCCGCGGCGGCGTCGTGATCTACACGCTCGAGAGCGTGCGCGAGCTCGTGGGGCCCCTTCCCGCCCCCGGGACGAAGAGCGCGAGCGAGCCGTTCGCGCTGCACCTCGCCGGCGGCATCGCCGCGCGCCTCGGCACCGACTGGGGCGTCGGGGAGACGGGCGCCACCGGGCCGAGCGGCAACCCGTACGGCGACCCGGCGGGCCACTCGTGGGTCGC
>JAOPZO010000276.1 GCA_025964065.1 Solirubrobacterales bacterium
CGGCTGCGCCCCGAGGCCCTCCTCCGCGGCGGCGCCTTCGCGCTCGGCGTCTCCGCGGGCCGGCCGCGCACGGACGGCGCGATCCTCTGGACGCGGGTCGACGGAATCGGGCGCTCGGGCCGCGTGACGCTCGAGATCGCCCGCGACAAGGACTTCCGGAACGTCGTGCGGCGCACCACGAGCCGCGCGGCCGCGGTCCGCGACTTCTGCGTGCGCCAGGACGTCAGGGGCCTGCCGGCGGGCGAGGAGTTCTTCTACCGCTTCGCCACCCGGGACGCCGACTCCCCTGTCGGCCGCCTCCGCACGCTGCGCCCGCCGGACTCCCGCGAGCCCGCCCGGATCGGCTTCTTCTCCTGCCAGAAGTACTCCGTCGGCTTCTACACCGCCCACGCCGGGCTGGCGGCCGAGCCGGACCTCGACCTCGTGGTCTGCCTCGGCGACTACGTGTACGAGAGCCGCGTGGGCGCCGGTGCCGCCCGCCCGGACACCACGGGCGCCAACGGCGACGGCGACGTGCAGACGCTCGCCGACTACCAGGAGAAGTACCGGCTCTACAAGGCCGACCCGGCCCTGCAGGCCATGCACGCGATGCACCCGTACGTCGCGATCTGGGACGACCACGAGGCCGAGAACGACTACGCGGGGACGACGCCGGGCACCGGGAGCAACCGCCGCGTCCCGTTCGCCACGCGCCGCCGCAACGGGTACGAGGCGTTCTTCCAGTACCACCCGGTCCAGCGCGACGCCGACGACCGCTCCCGCATATACCGCTCCGTGCAGCTCGGCGGCGCCGAGGTCTTCCTGGTCGACCAGCGCCAGTACCGCGACCCGCTCGCCTGCCCGTCGCTGCAGCCGTGCCCGGGCGCCACGGCGCCGGGGCGCTCGCTCCTCGGCGCGACGCAGCGCGAATGGCTCCTCGGCGCCATGACGCGCTCGAAGGCGCCATGGAAGGTCCTCGCCTCCCAGGTGATGTTCGCCGGCCTCGACCTCGCGCCGGGCGTCGCGATCAACGCGGACGCCTGGGACGGCTACGCGGACGAGCGGCGCATCATCGGGGAGCGGCTGCTCGCCGCCGGGGTCCGCGACGTCACGACGATGACGGGCGACATCCACGCGTTCTTCGCCGGGACCGTCACGACGACGGGCCGGATCGACGGCCGGCCGTTCGCGACGGAGTTCGTCGGCGGCTCGGTCACCTCGGAGGGGATCAACGCCGAGCTCGAGGACGCCGGGCTCCCGGCGGGCGGCGGGCCGCTCACCCCCCAGACGCTGCTCGCCTCGAACCCGCACCTGCGCTACGCCGAGACGGTGAGCAACGGCTACGGCGTGCTCGAGGCCCGCCCGGACGAGCTCCTCGCGACGTTCCGCTCACCCGCCACGATCGCGCGCCCGACCGCGCCGGTGAGCGACCTCGCGCGCTTCCGGGTGCCCCGCGGATCGACGACGGTCGAGCGGCTGTAGCGCCCCGCCCGGGCCGTCCCCCGCCCCGGTTCGGCGGCGACGGGTTGGCGCAAGTTTCCCAAGCGGGACGCGTTGAGGTGGTTCGACGACGTCCGCCGACCGAGGAACTCCTTGCCGCGCATCCCCCGCTCCACCGCCCTGCCGCTCGCCTCCCTGGCCCTGCTCGCCGCGGCTTCCCCGGCCGCGGCCGCCACGGGCGAGCTGCCGCTCACGAAGGTCTTCGAGGGCCGGCTCGCGCCCGCCGCCGGGACCACGGGCGTCGCCTGCCAGGCCGCCTACCGGCCCGGCACCCCCGGCGTCGCGACGCGCGAGGTCGTCGTGCCCGCGGGCCTCGCGGTGCTCGAAGCCGCGATGACCGGCTCCGGCGGGGACGTCGACCTGGCGATCTTCGACGCCTCCGGCCGGGCCATCGCCGCCGGCGCGTCCCCCGACGCGCAGGAGGTCGCCTCGGGCTGGACGCTCCTGGGCGGCACCCTCCGCGTGCAGGCCTGCCGCCGTGACGGCGACACCCGCGATGTCGGCATCGTCCTCGAGCGCGCCACGCTGCCGAGCACCGCGAGCGCCGCGACGGCGCGCGCCAACCCCCCGCAGCTCGTCGACGTCCTCGCGCCGACGCAGGCGGAGCGCACGCGCGTCGCCGGCCTCGGGCTGGACCTCA
Source organism: Solirubrobacterales bacterium (assembly GCA_025964065.1). Taxonomy (GTDB): domain Bacteria; phylum Actinomycetota; class Thermoleophilia; order Solirubrobacterales; family Solirubrobacteraceae; genus Paraconexibacter. The sequence goes on from JAOPZO010000276.1 coordinate 2,120, forward strand.
CCGAGCACGCCGGCAGGGACAGCGTCGGCGTCGTGCTCCACGACGCCGACGACCGTGCCGCCCTCACCCGCGCGGGGCTGCGCTGGAAGGTCGTCGTCCCGGACCTCGTCGCGCAGGACGTCGCCGCCCGCCGCGAGGAGCGCGCCGCGACCGCCGCCCGCGCCGCCGCGGGCGAGCGCGTCACCAACGGCGCCCGCGCCGTCCCGATCACCGAGCGCACGACGTACCGCACGCTCGCCGACTACGAGACGGACCTCAAGGCGCTCGCCACCGAGAACCCCGGGCTCGTGAAGCTCATCACGCTGAACAACAAGACGCTCGGGGGCCGCGACGTCCTCGGCGTCGAGATCGCGAAGGACGTCAACGTCGACGACGGCAAGCCCGCGTTCCTCAACATGGGCGTCCACCACGCCCGCGAGTGGCCCTCGGGCGAGAACGCGATGGAGTGGGCCCTCGAGCTCGTCCGCGGCGTGAAGTCCGGCGACGAGCGCATCACGCGCATCGTCGAGGGAAGCCGCAACATCGTCGTGCCGATCGTGAACGCGGACGGCTTCAACGCGTCGCGCGAGGCGGGCGCGCTCGGCTTCGCCGACGGCGGCCGCGACGAGGCGGTCCCGGACACGGCGTACCTCGTCGCCGGCGCCGCGACCGGCGGCGAGTACCGCCGCAAGAACTGCCGCGCGCCGGACGACTCCGACACCGCGACGTGCCTCACCTCGGCGGGGCTCGCCGAGCCCGGCGTCGACCCGAACCGCAACTACGGCGGTCTCTGGGGCGGCCCCGGCGCCACGAGCGACATCACCGCGCAGACCTACTGGGGCCCCGGCCCGTTCTCCGAGGCCGAGACCCGGAACATCAAGGAGCTCGTCGGCTCGCGGCACGTGATGTCGCTCATCACGAACCACACCACCGCCGGCCTGCTGCTCCGCGCCCCCGGCCTGGCCTCGCTCGGCGATCCCGTCGACGAGGACCGGGGCTACAAGGCGCTGGGTGACGCGATGGCCAAGGAGAACGGCTACTTCAGCCAGAAGTCCTTCGAGCTGTACGACACGACGGGCACGACGGAGGACTGGACCTACAACACGGCGGGCGGCTTCGGCTTCACGTTCGAGGTCTACTGCGGTCGGCCGAACTTCGAGACCGGCGACTGCGACGACCCCGCGTTCCACCCGACGTTCCAGCGGACGGTCGAGGAGTACCTCGGCACCTCACCGCAGGCCGATCACGTCGACGACCCGGGCCGCAGCGCCGAGAACCCCTTCGGCAACGTCGCGGGCTACGACGGCAAGGGGAACTCGGAGGCGTACAAGATCGCCGCGGAGTCGGCCATGAACACCACGCGCCACTCCGTGCTCTCGGGCGTGGCGCCGGCCGGCGTGACGCTCCGCCTGAAGAAGACGTTCAAGACCGAGACGTTCCCGCAGCCCCGCGAGACGGGTCCGGACACGCCGGACTTCTTCGACGACAAGCTCGAGTCGACGCTCCCGGTCGGCGCCTCCGGGCGCTTCGAGTGGCACGTGAACCCGTCCACGCGGCCCATCGCGGCGAAGGACCGCGGCGAGGCCGGCACCGCCGGGCCGCCGAGCGCCACGATCGCGCAGTCGGGCGGCCCGAACGGGAGCCCGAGCGATCCCGCGGACGACGGCGTGGCGGTGCCCGATCCGATCGGGCTCGACGCCGGCGCGGCCACGTACAACGACCACCCGTTCACGATCCCGGCCACGGGGGACAACCGGTCGGCCACGGTCACGATCGCCTGGACGACCCCGGCGACGGACTGGGACATGACGCTGTTCGAGGACGAGGACGGCGACGGCACCCTCGAGGCGGGGGAGCGCGAGGTCGGCACGGCCGCCACCGGCGTCGGGACCTCCGAGACCGTGAACATGGCCCGGACCGACCTCGTGGCCGGGAGGAAGTACGTGCTGCGGGTGCTGAGCTTCGTCGGCGTCGAGCCCTACGACATGACGGTGGAGTTCGCCGGGGCCGCCCCGTTCCAGCCCGCGACGGTCGAGGCGTACACGCTGACCTGCGAGCGCGGCGACCGGGTGCTCGACACGCAGCAGGTCATCATCGACCGTGCCGAGGCCAAGACGCTCACGCTGGCGGGCGGCTGCGCGGTGCCGAGGACCGACACGCCGGACCCGGAACCGGAGCCGACGCCGACCGACACCGCCACGACGCCGCCCCCGGACACGACAGGCCCCGGCGCGGCGACCAACGGCACGACGACGCTCGGCACGACCGGCGCGACGGCGGGGAGCACCGGCACGACCGCGACCCCTGCGAAGACCGCCCCGCCCGTGGTGACGGCGACCTGCTCGAGCCGCCGCACGTTCCGCGTCTCGGTGAAGCGGCAGTTCACGAAGCGCCTGCGCTCCGGCCGGGTGCTCGTGAACGGCAAGCGCGTCGGGGCGCTGAGCCGCACGCGGCGCAGCGTCCGCGTGAACCTCGCCGGCAGCGGCCGCAGGACGGTCGTCGTCCGGATCGAGATGGTCCTCGCGGGCGGGAAGCGCGTCGTGGACGTCCGTCGCTACCGGCCCTGCGCCCGGGGGTAGCGCCTACGGGCGCCGGCGCTCACGCTGGACCGGGCCCGCCCCCGTGGCGGGCCCGACGTCCGGGTGGCTCACGGCCTCGAGCCTCCGGGTGTCGAGCGGCCCGTTCGGGCCGGTGAGCGCGACGTTCAGCAGGTACAGCAGCGCGCCCACCCCGAGCAGGATCGCCGAGCGCAGGAAGACCTCTCCGTCGCGGTAGGTCAGCAGCAGGATGCAGACGCCGATGCCCACGACCGGGATCCACGACGGGGTCCTGAAGTGGTCGTGGCCGACGGGATCCCTGCGCAGGACCAGCACGGAGACGTTCACCGCGATGAACACGATGAGCAGCAGCGTCACGGTCATGTCCGCGAGGTCCCCGAGGTCGCCCGTCAGGACGAGCACGATCCCGAGCAGGGTCGTGAAGGCGATGGCCAGGAGCGGCGTACGGCGCGTGCCGACCCCGCCGAGGACGGAGGGCAGGATCCCCTCGTTGCTCATCCCGTAGAGCAGGCGCGAGGCCATGACCATGTTGATGAGCGCGCCGTTGGCGAGCGCGAAGAGCGCGATCGCGGAGAAGACCTTCGCGTCGACCGCGAGCGGGCCCGTGCCGGCGACGGTCTGCAGCGGGCCGTCGGACGCGGCCAGCACGTCGGTCGGCACGACCATCGAGGCGAGCACGGTGACCGTGAGGTAGATGACGCCCGCGATGAGCAGCCCGCCGAACAGCGCCCGCGGGAACGCCCGGCGCGGGTCCCTCGCCTCCTCCGCGACGTTCACGGAGTCCTCGAAGCCGATGAGCGCGAAGAAGGCGAGCGCCGCACCGCCGAGCATCGCGCCGACGACCGACTCGCCCTCCTTGAAGTCGAACGCCCGGCCCGCGTCGCCCTGGCCGTCCGCGATCGCGGCGATCGCGATGACGACGACGAGCAGCAGGCCGGCCACCTCGATGCCCGTGAGCACGAGGTTGAACCTGATCGACTCCTTGATGCCGCGCGCGTTGATCAGCGCGATGACGAGCAGGAAGCCGATGCCGACGAGCACCGTGGGCAGCGAGACGAACGCCTCGAGGTAGTCGCCGCCGAACGCGCGCGCGAGCGTTGCGGCGCTCGTGATGCCCGAGGCCATGACCGCGAACGCCACCATGAACGAGAGGAAGGGGCGCCGGAACGCCTTGTTGACGTAGAGCGCCGCGCCCGCGGCCTGCGGGTACTTCGTCACGAGCTCCGCGTAGGCGAACGCGGTGAACACGGCGAGCAGGAGCGCGACGGCGAACGCGGTCCAGATGGCGCCGCCGACCCGGCCGCCGACCTCCCCGACGAGCGCGTAGATCCCCGCGCCGAGGACGTCGCCCACGACGAAGACCAGGAGCATGTTGCGCCCGATCGCGCGCTCGAGCCCTTGGGGCGCGACGGCCCCGGAAGGTGGTGCGGAGGTGGCCATGCGCCCGCTCTACCCCAGCCCCCACGTGCCAGAACGCACGTGGCGGTCCGGAGCGGCTCGTGGGCCGGCGACCCGCTTGCGCCTCAGCCCTGGTACATCGCCTCGATCTCGTCCGTGTACTTCTCGCCGATCGGCTTGCGCTTGAGCTTCATCGTCGGCGTGAGCTCGTCGCCGCCCGGAAGCCAGTCGCCCGAGACGAGCGCGAACTTCTTGATCTGCTCCACGCGCGCGAGCTTCTCGTTGGCGGCGTCGACCCCCTCCTGCACGGCGGCGCGGACTCTCGGGTCCTTCGAGAGCGCCTCGAGCGAGGTGTCCTCGATGCCCGCCTTCTGCGCGAACATCGGCGCGAAGTCGGCGTCGAGCACGATCAGGGCGGTGTTGTAGGGGCGGCGGTCGCCGATCACGCAGGCCTGGCCGATGAGCGGCGAGGCGCTCTTGACCGTCGCCTCGATGTTCGCGGGCGACATGTTCTTGCCGGCCGCGTTGATGATGATCTCCTTCTTGCGGTCGACCAGCGTGACGTAGCCGTCCTCGTCGATCGTCGCGATGTCGCCCGTGTGCAGCCACCCGTCGGCGTCGATCGCCTCGGCGGTCTTCTCCGGGAGGTTGCGGTAGCCGAGCATCACGACGTCGCTCTTCATCAGGAGCTCGCCGTCCTCGGCGAGCTTCACCTCCACGCCGGGCGACGGCGGGCCGACCGTGCCGATCTTGATCCTGTCGGGCGGGTTGACGCAGCCCGCGCCGCAGGTCTCGCTCATCCCCCACAGCTCCGCGACCGGGATCCCGATCGCGTGGAAGAACTCGAGCACCTCGGGGGGCGTGGGCGCGGCGCCGACGTTGCAGGCGTCGAGCTGGTCGAGGCCGAGCATCGCCCGGACGTTGGAGAACAGCTCCTCGTCGGCCTTCGCGACCGCAGCGGCGAGCTCCTCGGGCACCTCCTCGCCGGCCTGCTCGAGGCGGATCTTCTTGATCGCGGCGTCCAGGGCCGCACGGGTCTTGTCGCCCTGCTCACCCTCGATGCCGCCGACCATCGCCTCCAGGCCGGCCTTGATCTTCTCCCAGATGCGCGGG
>JAOPZO010000290.1 GCA_025964065.1 Solirubrobacterales bacterium
CGGGCGCGGCCGCCGTGATCTGCGGGGCGCGGAGCAGGCCGCCCGCGGCGAAGACGCCGAGGACGCCCGCGGCCGTGCCGGTGACCGCCGAGAGCGCGAGCGCCTCGGGCAGCATGTGCGCGGGCCAGGGCAGCGGCATCCAGACGTGCGACCAGGCGTGCTCGGCCGCGAAGCCGACGGTGCCGATGCCGAGGCCGGCGACGGCGCCGAAGCGGAGCGCGCGGCGGGTGCCGAGCCAGAGCGCGACGCCCTCGACGACGAGCGCCTCGGCGAGGAAGAGCGGGAAGTGCGGGGTGGTGTTCGCGAAGATCCCGCCCACCGTCAGCGCGAGGCCGCCGCGGATGAGGAGGAAGAACGCGACCGCCCCGAGTGCACCACCGCGTCCGAGGACCATCCGGGCCACGGTGAGCGCGACGCCGGCGGCGAGCGCGATCAGCACGGGCTGGAAGAGCAGGCGGAACTGGGGGACGCCGAAGTCGAACTCGCCCTGGTAGACCGACATGCCGATGAGCAGGCCGCCGCAGGCGCCGACGATGCGCCCGGCGATCGCGAGGCGCAGGAGCTTCGCGCCGCGGCTCTCGCCCAGCGCGTCCTCGGGGAGCGCGCGGCGCCCGGAGGACTCGCGGGCCTCACGGCCCTCGGCGAGGAGCATCAGGACGCCGAACAGGCTGAGCCCGGCGCCGCCGATGAGCATGAGGTGGGTGGGGCCCCAGAGCGTGACGTCCTGGCCGAACAGGCGGTGGGAGACGTCGTCGAGCGGGAAGCCGATGAGCGCGAAGGCGCCGCAGGCCATGAGCACGATGCCGCCGACGGGGACGTGCCAGTCGCGGGTGAGCTCGACCGCGGCCCTGCCCGGCTTGTCCATGGGGAGGACGAGCGCGAGGAAGCCGGAGGCGAAGAGGCCGAAGAGACCGAAGAGGATGAAGTAGTGCGACGGGTTGGCGAGCGGGCCGGGGTCGCGGCCGTTGTCGATGTGCAGGGAGATGTCCCAGTACATGCCGAACGCGGCGACGAGGAGCGCCTGGCCGCCGAGAAGCGCGGGGAGCGCGGCCCAACCCGGGAGGCCGGCCTGCTTCCCGGCGAACGCCGCGGCGTTGGCGAGCACCCTCGTGCGGCCCGTGCGGTGCAGGAAGCCGAGGACGAGGAGGGCGCCGGTGAGGAGGCCGCCGACGGCGGAGGCCCCGATGACCTGGGCGAGCTCGGCACCGCCGGCGGGGGAGGCCTCGGCGGCGGCGAGCACCGTTGCAGAAGTGGACATGCGCGGATGCTACATCAGTCCATGTCACATGCAACTGTGACAGCCGACACCGGGTCAGCCCCTGCCGCGCCGCTTCCCGTCCCCGCCCGGCGTCTTGGCGATCTCCCGCCCGAAGGCCTTCTCGGCCGCGTCCCCCATGGCGATCTGGAAGACGGCGAGCACCGCGTCGGCGGCGAGCGGGCGCAGGCGCTCCATCGCGTCGTAGACGGCGGGCCACTGGTCGTCGGGGCGGCCCGCGCGGTCGAACGGCTTCCAGACCGTCTCGAGGAAGAGGTCGATGAACGTCCGGGCCGCGGAGTCCATGAGCCGCCGCACCTTCGCGACGACGTCGAGGGCGTGGCTCGCGTCGATCCCCAGCGCACGCAGCTCGGAGCCCGCGGACGCCAGCCGCGGGGAGACCAGCTCGTAGCCGTCCTCCCCGAGCGAGCGGATGATCCCGAGCTTCTCGGCCTTCGGGAGGAGCGAGGCCTCGGGGCCGAAGAGCTCGGCGAGCTGCGCGACATCGACGACCTGGGGCTCCTCGTCGCCGAACGGCTCGCGCACCCCGCGCGTGAAGCGCAGGAGCTCCGCGGAGGAGCCCGCGGCCTGCACGACCATGCGCTTGATGAGCTCGAGCGGGAGCCCGTCGGCCTGCAGCTCCTTGATGAGCTCGATGCGCGCGACGTGCTCCGCGCCGTAGAAGCCCGTGCGGGCGCGGACCTCCGGCGGGGGCAGGAGCCCTCGCGACTGGTGGGCCCGGATGTTCCGGACCGTCATCCCCGTCCGCTGGGCGAGCTGGTCGATCGTGAGGTCGGCGTCGTCGGCCACGTCCTGCCCACCCTACGAGCGCCTGACCGGGTGGACGCTCGAGGACGCTCCTGAAATGTGTCTGCCGATGGCGTGCTTTCCCGCCACACGGGCATAGCTCCACCCCAGCAGGAGTCCGGAAGGCCTGGAAAGGCAACCGCGTGCTCTGCAGGACCAAGCCGGCACCGGGGGGTGCCGGGACTCGAAAAAAGGACACTTCATGCAGTCACCCGCCAAGGCGGCCAGCTTCGCGCTGGCCGCGATCGGCCTGTCGCTCGCTGCCGCCACCCCGGCCGGCGCGGCCACCACCGCCACGTGGAGCTGCCGCGGCTCGGCCGTCGAGCTCCAGGTCGCGAACAACAGCCGGGTCGCCCCGATCGTGTCGGACCACAGTCCGTGCTCCGACGGCGTCGTCGGCGTCCCGAACGTCGGCGAGGCCATCGGCATCGCCCCGCTCGTCACGGCCCGCACGGCCTACGCGAGCACCTCGGCCAAGCCGCCGACCGTGTTCCCGAAGGACCAGACGACCGCGGCCTCCGCGGGCGTGGAGGGCCTGCAGGTCAAGCTCTTCGACGGCGCGCTCACCATCGGCGTCGACGCCGCCCAGACGTCCGTGACCGGCACCTGCCGGAGCGGCACCCCGAGCATCACGGGCACCTCGCAGGTCGCGAAGGTCACGATCAACGGCCAGGAGATCGCCCTCGACGGCCTGCTCTCCGCGATCGTCGACCCGATCTCCAAGTCGCCGCTCGGGCGGGTCGTGCAGGTCAAGCTCAACGAGGAGGTGAAGGACGCGACCGGCCTCACGAAGCGTGCCGTCCACGTCATCGTCCTCGAGGGCGCGGCCGGCTCCAACCCGCTCGTCGACCTCGTGGTCGCCGAGTCCAGGCTGACGTCCGCGTCGGCCTGCGACCCGAACGCCATCAACAACGGTGGCGGCAACACGACGGGCAGCGGCACGGGGGACGGCAACGGCCTCCCGCAGGTCTGCCCCACCGGTTCCACGCTCGACCTGGGGCGCGGCCTCTGCGTCATCACGGCCGCCGCGTCCGGCGGCCAGGGCGTCGTCGTGGTCGGCGTGCCGTACTCCGGCCCCTCCGGTGGCCGGGTCATCTCGCTGGTGAACGCGCGCAAGAGGTACAAGAGCGCGTGCCTCAGCGGGCCGGGCCCGAAGTTCGTCACGGTCGGGACCAACAGGCGTGACCGGATCACGGGCACGAACCGCGACGATCGCATCCTCGGCCTGGGCGGCAACGACGCCATCGACGGCGGCCGGCTCGAGGACTGCATCGACGGCGGCACCGGCGGCGACAACCTCGCGGGCGGCATCGGCGACGACAAGGTCCTCGGCATGTCCGGCAAGGACGCCCTCAACGGGGGCCCCGGCGCGGACGCGCTCGACGGCGGCGCGGGGAACGACACGATCAACGCCGCGTTCGGGCAGGACCGCGTCAAGGGCGGCTCGGGCGTGGACTTCATCAACGTCGCGACCGCCGGCAAGGCCGCGCGGGTCGACTGCGGCTCGGGCAGGGACAAGGTCCGCTTCAACCGCAACGAGCGGCGCACCACGAAGAACTGCGAGACGCGGTACGAGCTCCGCGACTAGCAGCGCCCCGCGGGGGAGCGCGCCGGCCGGCTAGGCCGGCGCGACCTCCGCGAGCCATGCGAGGAGGCCCCGGACCACCGCGTCCGGGGCGTCCTGCGTGATCCAGTGCCCGGCACCCGGCACGACCTCCGAGACCCGGAGGTCCGTGACCCAGCCGTCCATCGCGGCGGCGGGCATGAAGCGGCGAACGGGATCCCGCTCGCCCGTCATGAAGAGGGCGGGCCGGGTGATCCGCCGCTCGCCGAAGGGCAGCGTCCGCTCCCAGTTGCGGTCGAGGTTCCGGTACCAGTTGAGCCCGCCGCGGAAGCCCGTGCGCGTGAACGCCTCGACGTACACCGCGAGCTCCGCGTCGGTCATGAACGCCGGGGTCGGCGGCACGTCGCCCTCCTCGCACGCCCAGGCCGCGTCCCACACGCGCGTGGTGGCGAGGGTCCGGCGCACGTCGCGCTCCAGGGCGGCCTCGGCGACCCCGGGCTCCTGCATCCACACCATGTAGAAGTCCTCGCCCAGGTGCTTGCGCATGAGCCCGGTGGGCGGCGCGGGCGCGCGCGGGACGAACGGGACGCTCAGGCCGGCGACGGCGCCGACGCGCTCGGGGTGCATCCACGCGGTCTTCCAGGCGAGGTCGGCGCCCCAGTCGTGGCCGACGAGCGTCGCGGTGGCGGCGCCCGCGTGGTCGAGCAGCCCGAGGACGTCGCGGGCGAGCTCGTCGATGGCGTACGCCTCGACGGGCTCCGGCGCGTCCGACGCCCCGAAGCCGCGGAGGTCCGGGACGAGCACGCGGTGGCCCGCGGCGGCGAGCGGGCCGGCGACGTGCCGCCAGGAGTAGCCGAGCTCCGGGAAGCCGTGCAGGAGCACGACGAGGGGCCCGTCGGCGGGGCCGTGCTCCGCGACCTCGAGCGTGACGCCGTTCGTGGGGACGCGCACGGCTAGGCCGAGAGGACGGTGACCCAGATGATCGCGCCGAGCAGGGCGGCGGCGAGGAGGAGCGCGGCGTCGTACGTCCGCTTCTGGGTGGCCCAGAGGCCGGCGAGGACGAGCCCGGCGAGCGGAAGCACGGCGGCGATCGCGTACGGCAGGATGGTGGCGGCGCGTTCCTTCATGCGCACCACCCTGCCATGTCCGAGCCCTTCGTCCACGCCCTGCGGGTCCGCTACCACGAGTGCGACGCCCAGGGCGTCGTGTTCAACGCCAACTGGCTCGCGTACTGCGACGTCGCGCTCACCGAGCTCTGGCGCGCGCGGTTCGGCTCCTACGCGGCCCTGCTCGCCCAGGGCGTGGACGTGGTGGTCGCGGACGCGGCGCTCCGCTTCCGGCGGCCCGGGCACTTCGACGACGAGCTCGAGCTGGAGGTCGCGGTCGTGCGGCTCGCGGAAACGGAGCTCGAGCTGCGCACCCGGGCGCTCCGGGCCGGCGAGCTGCTCGTGGAGGCGACGCTGCGGTATGTCGCGATCGACCCGGCGACGTTCAAGCGGACGTCGCTGCCCGCGAGCGTGCGGGCCGGGCTCGAGGAGCACCTCGTCGCCGCCTCGTAGGCTCCCGCGCCATGGCGCGGCTCCCTCCCGAGACCTTCCAGCTCCCCGTCGAGAAGCTCCGGGCGGGGTACTACTCCGACGCGTACTTCACCTCGACGAAGGAGCTGCTCGAGGCGGAGGGGCGGCACCCGGACGTGGTGCTCCAGGTCTTCCAGAAGCACGACGCCGTGCTCGGCGGGATCGACGAGGCGCTCGCGGTCCTCGCGCTGTGCGCGGGCCACGAGGGGCCCGGCGGCTGGGAGCCGGGCCGGGCGGCGCTCGACGTGCGCGCGCTCGTGGAGGGCGACGAGATCGCACCACGGGAGCCCGTGTTGCAGGTGAGCGGCGACTACGGGCTCTTCTGCCACCTCGAGACGGTGCTGCTCGGCACGATGGCCCGGCGGACGCTCGTCATGCGGAACGTGCGCGAGGTCGTGCGGGCGGCCCGCGGCAAGCCCATCCTGTACTTCCCCGCCCGGCACGACCACTGGCGGGTGCAGACGGGCGACGGCTGGGCCGCGCACGTCGCCGGGGTGATCGGCGTGTCCACGGACGCGCAGGCGTCGTGGTGGGGCGGGCGCGGCATCGGCACGGTGCCCCACGGGCTCATCGCGGCGTTCGGCGGCGACACCGTCGCGGCGGCGCGCGCCTTCGCCGGGCGCTTCGCGCGCGACATGAACGTCACGGTCCTCGTGGACTGGGAGAACGACTCCGTCCGCACCGCGCTCGCGGTCGCCGACGCGCTCGGGCCCGCGCTGTGGGGCGTGCGGCTCGACACGTCGGAGACGCTCGTGGACGCCGCGCTCGCCCACGTCGTGCCGCGGGAGGGCGAACGGCTCACCGGCGTGAACGCGCGGCTCGTCCACGCCGTCCGCGACGCGCTGGACGCCGCGGGGCACGAGCGGGTGCGCATCGTCGTCTCGGGCGGCTTCGACGCGGAGCGCATCCGCGCGTTCGAGGGCGCGGGGGTCCCGGTGGACGCATACGGCGTCGGTTCCTCGCTCATCCGGGGGCAGAACGACTTCACCGCGGACGTCGTCCGGGTCGACGGACGGCCGTGCGCGAAGGTCGGCCGGGGCGAGCAGCCCGCGGGCCGGCTGGTGCCCGTCCAGCCCTGAACCACGAATGTGCGAGTTCGGCGGCGTTCCTGCCGATGACCGGGGAAATGATCGGCAGGCTCCCCCTCGGCCGCGCGCTCCTCGCCGCGACGCTCGCCCTCGCAGCCGCTCCCGCGGCCGCCTCCGCCGCGCCCGGCGACCTGCTCTGGCCCGAGCAGTGGGCGCTGCAGGCCGATGCGCTCGACGCGCCCACCGCGTGGGCGCTCGGCGGCGACGGGGAGGGCACCGTCGTGGCGGTGCTCGACACGGGCATCGACTTCTCGCACCCCGAGCTCGCAGGCCAGCTCTGGACGAACCCGGGCGAGGTGGCCGGCAACGGCGTCGACGACGACCGCGACGGCTGGGTCGACGACGTGCACGGCGCGGACCTCGTCCGCGACGACGGCACGCCCGAGGACGAGGAGGGCCACGGCACCCACGTCGCCGGCCTGATCGCCGCCGCGCAGGATGACGAGGGCGTCACGGGCCTCGCGCCGGGCGCGTGGATCATGGCCGTGAAGGTCCTCGACGCGGACCGCAGCGGCACGACGGACACCGTGGCCGCGGGCATCCGGTACGCGCTCGCCCACGGTGCCGACGTCGTGAACGTGTCCGTCAACGGCGACGCCCCGGGCCGCGCGCTGACCGAGGCGGTCGCGGCGGCCGACGCCGCCGGGGTCCCGATCGTCGCGTCCGCCGGGAACGACGGCCGTGACCTCGACCTCCGCCCCTCCTTCCCGGCCGCGCTGCCGTCGCCCAACGTCCTCGCCGTCGCGGGGGAGGGACAGGGCGGCCTGCTCGGCGCCTTCTCGAACTTCGGGGCGCGAACCGTCGACCTCGCCGCGCCGGGCACCTCCGTGCTCTCGACGCGCCTGGGCGGCGGGCACGAGCTCCGGACGGGGACCTCGATGGCAGCGCCGCTCGTGACCGCGACGCTCGCGCTGCTCCACGGCGCGCGCCGGGACCTGCGCGGC
>JAOPZO010000315.1 GCA_025964065.1 Solirubrobacterales bacterium
CGCTCGAACTGGCCCATGTTCTCCGTGTTGATGCGGAAGTAGGCCTGCAGGGGCTGGTCGACCTTCACGCCCGGCGGGACGTAGACGAACGAGCCGCCCGACCACACCGCGGAGTTCAGCGCGGCGAGCTTGTTGTCGTTGGGCGGGATGATGGTGCCGAGGTACTGCTTGACCAGGTCGCCGTGCTCGCGGAGCGCGGTGTCCATGTCCATGAAGATCACGCCGAGCTTCTCGAGCTCCTCGTTCACCTGGTGGTAGACGACCTCGGACTCGTACTGGGCGCCGACGCCGGCGAGGAACTTCCGCTCGGCCTCCGGGATGCCCAGGCGGTCGAACGTGCGCTTGACGTCCTCGGGCACGTCGTCCCAGGAGCGCTCGGCCTTGTCGGAGGCGCGGACGAAGTAGTGGATGTCGTCGAAGTCGACCTCCGCGAGCATGGGCGAGCCCCACGTCGGCATGGGGCGGGCCTCGAAGTAGTCGAGCGCCTTCAGACGGAACGCGCGCATCCACTCCGGCTCGTCCTTGAGCTCGGAGATCTTCTCGACGATCTCCCGCGTCAGGCCCTTCGGGGCCTTGTACAGGTAGTTCTCGGCGTCGTGGAAGCCGTAGCGCTCGGTGTAGTCCGAGCCCAGGTCCTTCAGCGAGGCCTCGTCGGGCGTGAGGATCTTCTGCGGTGTGGCCATGGGGCTACTCCAGTTCGAGCTTGATGACGCCGTCCTCGACGAGGACGGGGAAGGTCTCCACGGCTTCGTACGCCGGAAGGGTGGTCGGGCGACCGGTGCGGAGGTCGAAGACCGACCCGTGACGGGGGCACTCGATCGTGCAGGTCGCGGCGTCGAAGCCGCCCTCGTCGAGCAGGACGCTGTCGTCGTGCGAGCAGCGGTCCTCCATGGCCAGCAACTGCCCGTCGCAGTTGAACACCCCGATGTCGAAATCCTCGGTCTCGACCCGCACGGACGCGCCGGGCGGGAGCTCTGAGACGGGGCAGATGTCGATGCGGGAGGTCATGGTGCGCACGGGTATGGGATATCCGATGCCGTGAGTAGGCATTGTACCGCCGATCCCGGCGCACCCGGAGCCCGCTCGGCCCTCCCGGGGCCTGAGGAACGTCCGGATGTGACGATGCCTGCGTCCGGTGACGCACTCCTCGATTCCCGACGCCCTCACGGTCTTCGACCAGGCGCCGGGCGCCCTCGTCCTCGGGGACGGTCGTGCGGGTCGACCGACGCCTTCAGCAGGCCGACCGGGCATCCCGCCTCGGCGCTGGTCGGCCGGCGCGTCGCCGACTTCATGCGGCCCGAGGAGCGCGAGGTCGCGCACGCGCGCCTCGGCGTGCTCGACGCGGACGCCGAGCTAGCGCACCTCGGCCTCGCTCGGGGGCGTCTCGGGCTCCCAGTCCACCGCGCCGCCGAGGCCGGCGGACTTGATGACCTTGAGGCTGAGCATCGCGCACTTCATCCGCGTGGCGGAGATGTCGATGCCGAGCAGGTCGAGGACGAAGGACTTGTCGAGCGCGACGAGCTCGTCGACGGACTTGCCCACGAGCTCCTCGGAAGCCATCGACGCGCTCGCCTGCGAGATCGCGCAGCCGTGGCCGTCGAACTTCACCGCGGTCACGCGGCGGTCCTCCCCCACCTTGAGCATGACCTTCAGCTCGTCGCCGCAGAGCGGGTTCGTGTCCTCGAACTCGAGGTCCGGCGCCTCCATCGGGCCCCAGTTCCGCGGCCGCTTGTAGTGGCTCAGGATCTCTTCACGGTACATGTCGTCCATTTGGTGCTAGGCCTCCCGATTGCGGCGACGATCTCCGGGGCGCTGCGCCGGGGCCTGACGCCCGGCGACGGCCCCGCGAGGACTACCGGTACGAGCAGGGCCGACGCCGAACGCCATCCCGCGCCGATCCAGGCCGGACATCGTGGGCGCGATCGTCATGCCCGGCACTAGGCGAACACCTCCTGCACGCGCTTGATCCCGGCGACGAGGGCGTCGACGTCCTCACGGGTGCTGTGGACGGAGAACGACGCGCGGGTCGTGGCCTGGTGACCGAGCGCCTGCATCAGGACCTGCGCGCAGTGGTGGCCGGCGCGGACGCAGACCCCGCGCGAGCCGATGATCTCGGCGACGTCGTGCGGGTGCACGCCCTCGACGGTGAAGGAGACGAGCGCGCCGCGCTCCTCGGCCGCGTGCGGGCCGTCGAGCGTGACGCCCTCCATCGCGGAGAGCTGCTCGAGCGCGTAGGCCGTGAGCTCGACCTCGTGCTCGCGGACCGCGTCCATCCCGATGCGGGTCAGGAAGTCGACGGCGGCGCCGAGGCCGATCACCTCGGCGATGGCGCTCGTGCCCGCCTCGAACTTCGTCGGGACCTCGGCGAACCGTGGGCCCTCCTTGGTGACGGAGGCGATCATGTGCCCGCCGCCGAGCAGCGGGGGCAGCGCCTCGAGCGCCTCACGGCGACCGTGCAGCACGCCGACGCCGGTGGGGCCGTACGCCTTGTGGCCCGTCCAGACGTAGAAGTCCGCGCCGAGCTCGAGGACGTCGACCGGCATCTGCGGCACGGCCTGCGTGCCGTCGACGACGGAGAGCGCGCCCGCCGCGCGGGCCCTCGCGCAGATGTCGGCGACCGGGTTGATCGTGCCGACGACGTTCGAGACGTGCGCGACCGCGACGGCCTTGACCCCGCCCGCGGCGAGGAAGCCGTCGAGCTGGTCGAGGTCGAGACGGCCCTGCGCGTCGAGCCCGACCCACAGGAGCTCCGCGCCCGTGAGCTGCCACGGCACGAGGTTCGAGTGGTGCTCCATCTCCGTGAGGACGACCTTGTCCCCCGGCCCGGCGACGCCGCGCGCGACGAGGTTCAGGGCCTCGGTCGCGTTCTTCGTGAAGACCGTGTTCCGGGCCTCGGCGCCGGCGAAGCGCGCGATCCGGTGCCGCGCGCCCTCGAACAGGTCCGTCGCCTCGGCGGCCACGGCGTAGACACCGCGGTGCACGGAGGCGCGGTGGTGCGCGTAGTAGTCGTTCATCGCCGCCAGCACCGCGCGCGGGGTCTGCGACGTCGCCGCCGCATCGAGGTACACGATCCCCTCGCGGTCGAGCGTCGGGAACTCCGCGCGGAGGTCGGGGTGCGTGGCGATGGCCATGGTCAGCTCGCCGGGGCGCCCGCGGCGACCTCGTCGCGGATCCAGCCGTAGCCCTCGGACTCGAGCTGGGTGACGAGCTCGGGCCCGCCCTCCTTGACGATGCGGCCCTCGAAGAGGATCGAGACGCGCTCGGGCTGCACGAGGTGCAGGATCCGCTGGTAGTGGGTGATGATCAGGACGCCCATGTCGGTGCCCTTGGCGACGACGTTCACGCCGTTGGCGACGACGTTGAGCGCGTCGATGTCGAGGCCGGAGTCCGTCTCGTCGAGGATCGCCATGGCGGGCTTCTGGAGCGCGAGCTGCAGCGTCTCGAGGCGCTTCTTCTCGCCGCCGGAGAAGCCGTCGTTGAGGTAGCGGGAGACGAACGCGCGCGGCACGTCGGTGAGCTCCATCGCGGCCTCGACGGTCTTGCGGAACTCCTTGAGGGAGACCTCCTCCTCGCCGCGGGCGATCCGGTGCGCGTTCATGACCATGCGCAGGTACTTGGTGATGGTCACGCCCGGGATCGCGACGGGATACTGAAAGGCCATGAAGAGGCCGGCGCGGGAGCGCTCGTCCGTGTCCATCTCCGTGATGTCCTGGCCGTCGAACAGGATCTGGCCCTGCGTGACCTCGAGCGACGGGTGGCCCATGATCGCGTTGGCCAGCGTCGACTTGCCCGAGCCGTTGGGGCCCATCAGCGCGTGGACCTCCCCGGGCCGGACGGTCAGGTTGACGCCCTTGAGGATCTGCTTGTCGTCGGCCTGGACGTGCAGGTCGCGGATCTCGAGCTCAGGCATGGGTCAGGTCCTCTTGTTCGTTCTTGAGTGCGGAAGCGGTGGCGGCGGGCTCGCGGTGCGAGAACTCGACGAGCTCGGCCAGGGTGGTCTGGGCGAGCTTCTCCATGACCCCGCCCTGCACCCGGAGCCACAGGAGCTTCGTCGCGCAGGCGTGGCCCGAGTCCGACTCGTGCGAGCACAGCACGCGGCTGCTCCCGTCCGTGTCGTCCACGAAGCAGTTCATCGGGGCCACGGTGCCCTCGAGGGCGAGGACGACGTCGTCCATCGTGATCTCGGCGGGGGTGCGGCTCAGGCGGTACCCGCCGTGCGCGCCGCGGGTGCTCTCCACGAGCCCGGCCTTCTTCAGCAGGGCGACGATGCGTTCGAGGTAGGCGAGCGGCAGGGCCTCGGCCGCGGCGATCGCCTTGAGCGACGTCGCCGCTCCCCCGGGCTTCGCCTGGCGCCCCAGCTCCACCATGAGCCGGACGCCGTACTCGGCCTTCGTCGTGAAGATCATGGACGCCAATCCTACCAACGAGGTCGGAGATGACGGCCCCGAGGAGGGGCCTCGGCCGGCGTCGCTCAGGCGGCGAAGCGCTCGCGCGCGGCGTCCTCGAACCGCGGCCATTGCGCGGGCTCGCCCGCGGGCCGCCCGGTGAACGGCGGAGCCCCCAGGGGCAGCCCGTCGAGCGCCCCGCGGAGGTCGCGCAGCTGCCACGCCATGGTCTGGCGGGCTCGGTCGACGACGGCCTGGCGGCGGCGCCCGGCCATGAGGTTCTCCCCCATCACCTCGAGGTCCTCCGCGAGGGGCTGGAGCAGGACGACCTCCGCGCCGCTGCACCGCACGCGCTTGGCCTCGTGGCCGAGCCGGCGTCCGGCCTGCGCGCGCAGCACGCGGCCCGGCAGCGCGCCGGCACGGTCGCGGGAGCTCGTCGGGTTCAGGCAGATGACGAGGTCGAGCTCCTCGCGGGCGAGCAGGTCGAGGTTCGAGACCGAGCAGAGCCCGCCGTCGACGTACGTCCGCCCGCCGATCCGCGGCGGCACGTAGAAGCCGGGAATCGCGCAGGAGGCGGCGACGGCCTCGGCGATGCGGGCCTTCGGCGCGCCCGGCGCCCCGAACGACACACGCCGTCCCGAGGCGTAGTCGCAGGCGACGACGCGCAGGCCGGGGTGCGGCGCCCAGTCCTTCGAGCACGCGGCGCGGACGACGTCCTGGATGGGCCGGGTGGAGATGAAGCCGCGCGGGATCCAGCCCGCGAGCACCGCGGCCGGCGGCAGGCGCCGCGGCTCCTTCAGCGCGCCGAGCGCGAGCTTCCAGGACCCCGGGCCGGGGACGGGGAACGCGCCGAGCCCGTAGCCGCCGCCGGCGGAGCGCGGCACGTCGGAGGCGCGGTCGCCCGCGGCGTCGAGCAGGCCGTCGAAGCTCTCCCCCGCGGAGTGGGCGACCATGTACCAGGGCGGGATGCCGCAGGCGAGCAGCGTCCCGATGACCGAGCCGGCGCTCGTCCCGACGATGAAGTCCGCGCTGCCGGGGTCCCACCCCGTCTCCTCGACGAGCGCGGCGAGCGCCCCCTGGAGCCACGCTGCGCCGAGGACGCCACCGGCGCCCAGCACCAGCCCCACCCGCGGACGCGCCGACTGCATCGCCGGAACGGTACCTGCGCTCGCAGGGGACGGGCGTCGACTCGACGAGAGGTTGAACAAGGCGCAGGCCTCGGAGCGCATCGACGAGCCCCGGGCGACGACGGGGCGCGGGCAGTGGGCACCCGCCGCGCCAGGATGGCGACGCGGATCGCGCCCGGCTCCTAGCCTGCCGGGCGATGCTGCTCACCGCCGCCCTGGCCACGATGGCCGTCGCGACCCCCTGCACCGTTCCGGAGCGCGCCGTCGCGTGCCCCGATCTCGTGATGCGCCGTCCCTACGGGATGCGGCTCGTGCGGACGCCGAAGCGCGCGCTGCTCGCGGCGACGAACGCGATCGTGAACGTCGGCGAGGGGCCGCTCGAGATCCGCGCTCGGCGGCGGAACATCGGCGAGGACCAGATGACCACGCGGCAGGTCCTGCGCCCCGCGCTGCCCGGCGGCGCCGCCCAGGTGCTGCCCGCGACGGGCAGCGTCGACTTCTTCGACACGCGCACCCGCGGGCGCTACTGGAAGTACCAGGGGGCGGCGAGCTTCACCCTGCGGCCCATCGCCGCAGACGGCACCGTCGGCCGCATCCGCCGCACGGGCGACAAGGTCGACTACTGCTTCCGGGACCTCACGAAGGTCAGGCGGCTCGACGGTGCCGGCGCGTACCCCGGGACGCCGCGCGCCCGGGTGTTCGGTGCCTGCTCCACCACGGACCGGGCGCTCGCGCTGACGCTCGGCACGAGCGTCGGTTGGGCGGACATCTACCCCTGGGACTACCCGCAGAACTCCATCGACGTGACGAGCCTGACGGGCTGCTTCCTCTACACGCTGAAGGCCGATCCGAAGGACGAGCTCGAGGAGCTCCGCGAGGACAACAACACGGGCTCCGTCGTGGTCCGCCTGCCCTGGCGCGGGCCCGGCGCGCGGGGCTGCCCGGTGCCCGCGGCGTAGGGCGCGAACGGGACCTCGGGCGCGCCCGACTACCCTGCTGCCGTGCCCCAGACCGCCCAAAGCAACAACACCGCCGTCCGTGAGGACCTCCGCAACGTCGCGATCGTCGCGCACGTCGACCACGGGAAGACCACCCTCGTCGACGGGATGCTGCGCCAGGCCGGCGCCTTCCGGGAAGGCGCCGTCGCCACCGATCGCGTCATGGACTCCATGGACCTCGAGCGCGAGAAGGGCATCACGATCTCGGCGAAGAACACCGCGATCCAGCACGGCGACGTGAAGCTCAACGTCATCGACACGCCCGGCCACGCGGACTTCGGCGGCGAGGTCGAGCGCGGCCTGACGATGGTCGACGGCGTGCTCCTGCTCGTCGACGCCTCCGAGGGCCCGCTCCCCCAGACGCGCTTCGTGCTCCGCAAGGCGCTCGCCGGCAAGCTCCCCGTGATCCTCGTGATCAACAAGGTCGACCGCCCGGACGCGCGGATCAAGGAGGTCATCGACGAGGTGTACGACCTCTTCTTCGACCTCGACGCGACCGAGGAGCAGATCGACTTCCCCATCGTCTACACGAACGCCAAGCAGGGCTGGGCGTCCATGGAGATCGACGGCGACGTGGTGAAGGAGGGAACGGACCTCAAGCCGCTGCTCGACCTGCTCGTCGACACCATCCCGCCGCCGTCCTACGACCCGGACCACCCGTTCCAGGCGCTCGTCACGAACCTCGCCGCCTCGAGCTACGTGGGCCGTCTCGCGCTCTGCCGCGTGCGCCACGGCCGCGTCAAGAAGGGCCAGACCGTCGCCTGGTCGCACCTCGACGGCACGATCACGAGCGCGAAGATCACGAACCTCTACGTCACGGAGAACCTTTCCTCCGTCGACGCCGAGGAGGCCGGCCCGGGCGAGATCATCGCCGTCGCCGGCATCCCCGAGATCACGATCGGCGAGACGCTCACCGACACGGACGACCCGCGGCCGCTGCCGGTCATCTCCGTCGACGAGCCGTCGCTCTCGGTGACCATCGGCATCAACACCTCCCCGCTCGCCGGGCAGGACGGCAAGTACCTCACGGCCCGCCAGGTGAAGGACCGCCTGGACCGCGAGCTCGTCGGCAACGTCTCCCTTCGCGTGAACGACACGGAGCGCCCGGACACCTGGGAGGTCCAGGGCCGCGGCGAGCTCCAGCTCGCCGTGCTCGTCGAGATGATGCGCCGCGAGGGCTACGAGCTGACCGTGGGCAAGCCGCAGGTCGTCACCCGCGAGGTCGACGGCAAGAAGCACGAGCCCGTCGAGCGCGTGACCGTCGACGCCCCGGAGGAGTACGTCGGGGTCATCACCCAGCTTCTCGCGCTCCGCAAGGGCCGTATGGAGCAGATGGTCAACCACGGCACGGGCTGGGTCCGCATGGACTACCTCGTCCCGGCCCGCGGCCTCATCGGCTTCCGCACGGAGTTCCTCACGGAGACGCGCGGCACGGGCCTGATGCACCACGTGAGCGACCGCTACGAGCCGTGGTTCGGCGAGCTCCGCACGCGCCCCACGGGCGCCCTGGTCTCCGACCGCAGCGGCGTCGTCACCCCGAACGCGTGCTTCACGCTGCAGGACCGTGGCGCGCTCTTCGTGCACCCGACGGAGCAGGTCTACGAGGGCATGATCGTCGGCGAGAACGCCCGCTCGGAGGACCTCGACGTGAACATCGTCCGCGAGAAGCACCTGAACAACATCCGCTCGGCCGGCGCCGACGAGATGATCCGCCTCGTGCCCCCGAAGATCATGTCGCTCGACCAGGCGATGGAGTTCCTGCGCGAGGACGAGTGCGTCGAGGTGACGCCCGAGCACGTGCGCCTGCGGAAGGTCGCGCTCAAGAGCGTCGATCGCGTGAAGCAGGCGCGCGCGATGAAGGCCGGCGCGGCCGCGCGCCACTAGGTCCCGCGGCGGGGGCGGCGGCGAGCTCGGCCGGTGGCCCTCAGCGCAGTCGCAGGCGGCGGAACGTGCGGGCGCGGGCCTTCCGCTCGACGTTCCCGGAGGCGTCGACGCCGCGCACCCACAGCTTGTAGCGGCCCGGGGCGAAGCGGCCGCTGCGGGAGAAGGACCAGCTGCGCGTGCCGTTCGCGGCGAGGTACGGCGTGCGGGCGCAGCTCGCGGGCTTCGCGAAGCGACCGTCGGCCCGCAGGAACGCGCAGCGCCTGCCGACCTCGCGGCCCAGCGCGACGGAGACGCCGACGAGGCGGCCGGGGAGCTTCCCGCAGCCCGGGTCACGCGAGGCCCCGCGCACGCTCAGCGTGCGACGGGTCAGGCGCGTGCGACCCGGCCGGCTGACGGGCGCCGCCGCGTCCCGGCAGGCC
>JAOPZO010000334.1 GCA_025964065.1 Solirubrobacterales bacterium
TGCAGAACCTCATCTCGAACGGCCTCCGGTTCAGGCGTGAGGGCGTTCCCCCGATGGTCCGCCTCTCCGGGACCGTGGACGGCGACGAGGCGGTCCTCGAGGTGCAGGACAACGGCATCGGCTTCGAGGCGCGCCATGCGGAGCGGATCTTCGAGCTCTTCGAGCGGCTGCACCCGCGCGGCGTCTACGCCGGAACGGGCATGGGCCTCGCCCTCTGCCGCCGCATCGTCGAGCGCCACGACGGTTCGATCACCGCACGGAGCACCCCGGGAGCGGGCTCGACGTTCATCATCCGGCTCCCCATGGATCCCAGGAGCGACGACACGACCGCCGCGATCGCCGAAGCGGCGGGGACGGACGACCATGCGGCGCGCTGACTCCGCCGTCCCCACGGTCCTGCTCGCGGACGACGACGCGGACGACCGCGAGCTCGCCCGGGAGGCGATGGCCCAGGCGTCCGTGGCCGGTGAGCTGCGATGCGTGGGCGACGGCGAGGAGCTCCTGGAGTACCTCCACCGCCGCGGCCGGTATGTGGCCGACGCCAGCGCACCCACGCCCGGGGTCGTCCTGCTCGACCTCAACATGCCGCTGAAGGGCGGGCGCGAGGTGCTCGCGGAGATGCAGGCCGATCCGGTGCTGCGCCGCATTCCGGTGGTCGTCCTGACGACCTCGAGCAGCGAGGAGGACATCGCCGCCGCCTACGATCTCGGTGCGAGCTCGTACGTGACGAAGCCCGTGAGCTTCGGTGGCCTGGTCGAGGTGATGCGCGACTTCTCGCGCTGGTGGCTGCAGCGCGTGGAGCTCCCCGCTCCCGCCTCAACCTGAGCGGCGGCCGCTGATCGCGAGGAGCGCGACGTCGTCGGTCAGCGCGCCCCCGTGACGCTGCTCCACCGCCGTGATGAGGTCGCGCAGCGACTGCTCGTCCACCGTGGACGTGCGGCCGAGGCCCTCGTCCATGACCGCGACGAGCCCCGGGACGCCGAGCCGGCGGTCCCCGTCGCCCGACCAGCCCTCGTACAACCCGTCCGTGTAGAGCAGCAGCGTCCAGGCCTCCGGCAGGGCCAACGTCGTCGCGGGCCAGCTCGCCGGAGCGTCCAGCCCGAGGATCGGCCCGCCGGCGCACTCCTCGACCAGGCGGGCCCGGCCGCCCGCCACGAGGACGGGCGCGGGATGCCCCGCCAGGCGCACGGAGGCGGTCGCGCGGTCCGCCGCGACCCGCACCTCGACCATCGAGCTGAACACGCCCAAGTGGTCGCGCTCGTGGCCGAGGACCAGGTCGACCGTGCCGAAGAGCCCGGCCGTCGGCGCGCCGGACAGCACGAGCGTCCGCCAGGCCATCCGGAGCCGGACCCCCAGCGCCGCCTCGTCCGGCCCGTGCCCGCTCACGTCTCCCACCACCGCGTGCAGGACCCCGTCGGCGGTCTGCACGACGTCGTAGAAGTCGCCCCCGAGAAGCTGCCGCCGCTGCCCGGGGCGGTACGCGGCGACCACGCGCACGGCGTCGTCGAGGAGGATCGGGGCGGGGAGCAGTCCCCGCTGGAGCCGCGCGTTCTCGGCCTGCGCCATGCGCCCCACCGCCGCTTCCTGCCGCCAGCGCTCGCTGCTGCGTCGCTCCGTGGCGTACCGGATCGCCCGCACCAGGGTCCCGCCGTCGATGCGCCCCTTCACGAGGTAGTCCTGGGCGCCCGCCGCCACCGCGGCGGCCCCGCGCAGGTCCTCCTCGGAGTCCCCGGTGAGGACGACGACGGCGAGGTCCGCTGCTTGTGCCAGCAGCCGTTCGAGCGCCTCGAGCCCCACTGCGTCGGGAAGGTTCAAGTCGAGCAGGACGCAGTGGACCTCGGCGCGCGCGAGGTGCGCCGCTGCCGCCCCCAGGGACGTCACCGCGGTCAGCTCGAACTCCGGCCAGCCTTCGAGGAGGTCGGCGACGAAGACGGCGTCGTCCTCGTCGTCCTCCACCAGGAGCACGCTGCGAGCGTGCCCGACCGGCGCCTGTCGCCGAAGCTCGGTCTCGTTCGGCGTGACGTCCATGCGACCCGCAACGCTACCCCGGACGGCTCGTCGACCCGTCGATTCCCCGCCACGGCTCCCGCGGCCCCGTCTACGCTCCCAACGGATGAGCGCTTCCGACGAGGCCCCGCGGATCGGCCCCGGGCCGTTCGCACGCACGCTCGGCTTCCGGGTCCTCCGGGCGGACGCGGACGGCGCGCTCGTCGAGGCCGATCCGGGTCCGGAGCACCTCAACGGCGGCGGCATCGTCCACGGGGGCTACCTGAGCGCGCTCCTCGACAGCACCACGGGCTGGGCGGTGCACGCCCGCGTCCCGGTCGGGGTCGCGGCACCGCACGTGCAGATCAGCGTGCAGTTCATCCGCCCCGCGCTCGCCGGCACGACGCTGGTGTGCCGCGGCGCGTGCGTCAGCGCGGGCCGTCGGATCTGCTCCGCCGAGGCCGAGGTCACGCAGGGGGGCCGTGTCATCGCACGGGCGGTCACGAGCCACGCGGTGCTCGGTGCGGCGCCGGGGTAGGCCGGGCGCCCCGTCCGACGTCCCTGCCGCGGCGTCGACGAGCGCGCCGAGCAGGTGCCGATGCTCGCGGTAGGAGCCGAAGATCCGCCGCAGCGCGTTCATCGAGGTCCTCGCCTCCTCCTGCAGCAGCCGCGGGATGGTGATTTCCGCGGCCTACCTGGAGGACCGCGACATGGCGCCGTGGCCGACGCGCGGGCTAGAAGCCGTCGAGGGACTCCAGGTCGACGACGGCCTGCGAGGTGCGGCGGATGAGCATGCGCACGTGGTCCTCGGGCTGCAGCTCGGAGAGCTTCCCGACCAGCAGGGTGTAGGTCCAGAAGATGAGCCCGTGGAACTGCTGCTGCCGGTAGGCGAGCCAGGCCTCGTCGAACGTCGGGGGCGCGCCGCCGGCCTCCCCGAGCTCCTGCAGGTAGAGCGCGAGCAGCTCGCGCTCCCACGCCCGCCGGTCCTCGACCGTGAGGCCGGCGGTGATGGCGTAGGCGAAGTCGAGCGCCCAGTTGCCCTTGCAGATGCCCTGCCAGTCGTAGAGGTTCAGCGACCCGTCCGGGAGCCGGAACCAGTTCCCGGGGTGGACGTCCTGGTGCAGGAGAGTCTGCGGCAGCGCGACGTTCGCCCGCATGGACTGCGCGAAGGCCGGCCGGACGTCCTTCGCACGGGCCCTCAGCGCGGCCGGGATCTCGTCCTGCGCGAAGCGGAACGCGAAGAGCGCGCCACGGTCCATGCCGGTCTTCGTGTTGAAGGTGTCCTGCCAGGTCTTCGCGTCGACGAGGTCGGTCCACTCGCGGTCGAGCCGCGGGTCCTGCCAGAGCCCGCCGTGGTAGCGGGCCATCTCCCGGACCATGCTCTCCGCGCCCGGGCGGTCGACGTGCGTGAGCGCGTTGCCGAACGTCGCCCCGCGCGTCTTCACGATGTCCTCGATGAGCACCATCGACCGGCACGTGCGCGGCTCCCAGCCCCCGAAGTACCCCGCGGGCGCCCCCAGGTCGAGGTGCTGCCGGATGCGGCTGTAGAAGAGCGCCTCCGCGCCCGCCGCGCCCGTGACGCCGATGAGCGCCCGGTTCACGAAGCTCGGGGTCGTCTTGGAGTACACGTCGACGGGCAGGCCCGCCGAGGTCCCCGCCGCGTCGTAGGTGACCGTGATCGCCCGGCGGGAGCTCGTCCCGTCGGAGCCCTCGCCGAAGGCGAACGACGTGACGTGGGCCCCGGGGACGCCGGCGCAGAGCGCTCCGGTGAGCCACTCCGGCGTCAGCTCGTCGATGCGGGCCGGGACCGTCGCCACGTCGGTGACGGGGCCCCTGGGACGGAGCCGCTCGCCCGCGACGACGGCGCCGACGCGCGCGACGGAGCCGACGAAGCGGAGCTGCTCGGTGACGCCCACCTCAGCGCACCGGGACCCGGACGCGGGTGGCCGCGGGCGTGGTGGCCATCGCCGCCGGCCCGGGGGCCGCCTCGGGGACCATCAGCGTCAGGAGCTTCACCGTGCAGGCCGTCCCGAGCGGGACGGTGAGCGCGGCGACGTGCAGCAGCAGCGACGACGGGTCCGCGCTCCCGTGACGCAGGGCGAGGTAGATGACGCCGGAGCCGAAGGCCTCCGCGGCGAACGCGATGGGCGTCAGCGCGAGGAGCGAGAGCTGCCAGCCGCCCTTGAGCAGCGGCACGAGGCGCCAGGCGAGGATGCCGCCGATGAGGGCCGACATGGAGTTGACGAAGCCGAGGAACAGCGGGTAACCGAGCACGACCCAGGGCTGCGAGTCCTGGTACTCGTAGACGCCCATGAGCTGCACGTAGGTGATCTCGGCGACCATCGCGACCCCGACCATCACCCCGTAGAGCTTCCAGATGTTCCTCCGGGTCGGCGTCCTCTTCAGGCTCTGGGCGATCGCGACCGCCCCGCCGCCGTAGATCGCGAAGTAGGCCGGGACGAGCCAGATCGGCTCGCTCACGCCGTAGGCCGTGAAGAGCGTCCACTGGCCCTGCGTGGGGAACCAGAGGCCGTAGAGGTGGTCGAACATCGGCTCGAGCAGGCAGGTCAGGGTGCCGGCCGCCAGGAGGATGAGCGGCCAGACCGCCTGCTCCCTGCGGCACACGCGGATCACGTAGACGAGCGCGACGACGGCCAGCGCGAAGGTCGCGATGACCGACACCCACTGGCCGGTCTCGTTGACGGCGCTGTCGATCGCGGGGCTGGTGACTGGGGCCATTCAGGTGCGCTCCATCGGTTCGGTTCGCGACGCGGGTCGCTCGGACCCTCTCACGTGGTGGGCTGCGGGGAAGGGTGGCTGACGTCGGCGCCCAAGTAGCCCCTGAGGACGGCGTCGCGGTCGAGCTGGTCGGCCGGGCCCGCGAACGTCGTGCGCCCCCGCTCGAGCAGCTGGACGCGGTCGGCGAGCTCGAGCGCGCGGTCGACGTACTGCTCCACGAGCAGGAGCGCCACGCCCTCGGCCGCGAGCCCCTTCAGCGCCGCGAAGATGTCGTCGACGACGCGTGGCGCGAGGCCCATCGAGACCTCGTCCAGCAGCACGCAGGCCGGCTTCGCGAGCCAGCAGCGGGCCAGCGCGAGCATCTGCTGCTGGCCGCCGGACATCGAGCCCGCGCGCTGGTCCAGGCGCTCCCCGAGGATCGGGAACGCCTCCAGCGCGCGGGTGACGTCCTCGCTCTCGGCCCACGGCGGGACCTGGAGCCTGAGGTTCTCGCGGACCGTGAGGTCGGCGAAGACGCCGCGGCCCTCGGGCACGAGGCAGAGCCCGCCCTTCGCGCGGCGGAACGGCGCCTGCCTCGTCGCATCGGCGCCGGCGACGTGGACCGTGCCGAGCTGGGGCTTCAGCAGCCCCGAGGCCATGCGCAGCAGCGTCGTCTTGCCCGCGCCGTTCGGCCCGACCAGGGCGAGCACCTCGCCCGGGGCGACCGACAGATCGAGCTCGCGCAGCACCGTCGTCCTGCCGTAGCCCGCGTGGACGCCCCGCAGCTCGAGGACCGGAGCGCTCATCGCGGGGCTCCTTCCAGGACGAGGCCGCCATCCGGCTCGGCGGCGTCCTCGACCTCCGGGTCCCCGAGGTAGGCGGCGCGGACGATGGGCGACGCCTGGACCTCGGCCGGGGTGCCGTGGAAGACGAGCTTCCCGAAGTCGAGGACGTAGATGTCGTCGCAGACGCCGAGGACGAGGGACATGTCGTGCTCCACGAGCAGGATGCCCACGCCGCGCTCCTCGACGACCCGGCGCAGGATGTGGCCGAAGCGCTCCGTCTCGACATGGTCGAGGCCGGAGGACGGCTCGTCGAGCAGGAGCAGGCGGTACGGCCCGGCGAGGCACCGCGCGAGCTCGACGAGCCGGCGCTGCCCCGTCGAGAGGTCGCCCGCCTTCAGGTGCGCGAGCCCGGTGAGCTCGCACAGCTCGAGCGCCTGCTGTGCCCGGGCGGCGACGAGGTCGCGGTCCCCGCGCCGCGGGACGACGTGGCGGAGCGGGTGGGCGCCCGCGAGGCTCCCCTCGACGCCGGCCGCCACGTTCTCTCGAACCGTGAGGGAGTCGAAGAGCTGCATGCGCTGGAAGGTGCGCCCGACGCCCGCGCGCGCCCGCGAGGCCGCGTCCCGGCGGGTGACGTCGTTCGCGGCGAGCACGACGGCGCCGCCCGTGGGCCGCCGCAGGCCCGAGAGCACGTCGAACGTCGTCGTCTTGCCGGCGCCGTTGGGGCCGATGAGCCCCGTGACCCGGCCCGTGCACGTCGCCAGGTCGAGCCCGTCGACGGCGACGAGGCCGCCGAAGCGGACTCGGACGCCCTCGGCGTCCAACGTCAGCGGAGCGACGCGCTCCACGGGAGCGGGAGCGGGCGCCTCGATGTCGTCCGGGGTGGCGGAGCCCCGGCGGAACACGCGATCGATCGCGATCCGGACGGGCGCCGGCACCGGCGGGATGCGCCCGAGGAGCGCGAGGCCGACGGCGGTGAGGCCGAACAGCAGCGTGGTCCAGGTCTGGGTGTCCGCACCGTCGAAGTACGACGGAACGAGGATCAGCCCGAAGGCGGCGGTGAGCGCGTACCACGGCTCCCGGCCCGCGACGATGACCACGAGCGCGAACCACGTGAGCGACAGCAGCGGTTGGTACGTGTCGGCCGAGGCGGTCGTGTTCGCGACGCCGACGAGCGCGCCGGCGATGGCGGCGAGGAACGCCGAGAGGCAGAAGACCAGGACCCGCGTGATGTTCACGCTCGTGCCGTTCGTCGTCAGCGCGACCGGCGAGTCGGCGAGGCCGCGCAGCAGGCGCCCGAGCCGCCCCCGGTCCAGCGCGACGACGCCGATGAGGACGAGGACGACGAGGACCAGCACGAGCCGGTAGAAGCCCGCATCGGTGTCGAGGCCGATCCCCAGGCTCGCGGGACGGGGCTCGTCGATGCCACCCGAGTCGCCGAACATGAAGTCCTGCGTGTAGAACATGAACTGGAGCAGGATCCCGAAGCCGAACGTGGCCAGCGCGAGGTACAGGCCCGTCAGCCGGATCGCCGGGATGGAGAGCAGCGCGCCCACCGGGACGGCGACGAGGCCGGCGAGCAGCAGCGCCGGCAGCCACGGGATGCCCGCGTCGCCGGCGAACTGCGAGAACGCGACGGCGCCGATCGCGGCGAACGAGACGTGGCAGAGCGAGACCTGGCCCGACGTCCGGACGAGCAGCCCGAGCGACAGGAAGAGGATCGTCATGGCCAGCGCGACGGTCCAGTCCGTCAGATGGGACCCGGCGAAGGACGGCACGAACAGCAGCGCGACGAAGAGCACCGCACCCCCGCCGAGCTGCAGCGCCGGCGGCGCCGACCAGCCCGCCCCGCGCTGGACCACCGGGGCGGGACGCTGCGCGAGGTGACGGCGCGGCGTGAGCAGCAGGACCGCGAAGAGGATGAGGAACGGCATCGCCGACGGGATCCCCGCGAGCAGCCCGTCCGTGAAGTACTTCGTCGAGACGGCCGCGAGGACGCCCACGACGAGGCCGCCGACGAACGTCAGCGGGAGGCTCGTGAACCGCCCGATCGCCGCGGCGCCGAACGCCTGCACGACGAGCAGCGTGAGCTGCACGGGGTCGAGGGCCAGGAGCGGGACGAACATCACGCCGGAGGCGGCGGCGAGCGCGGCACCGATGATCCAGGCGGAGCGGCGAGTCGCCAGCGGTGACGTCCCCGAGAGGTCCAGGAGCTCGGAGCCGTCCACGACGGCCCGCATCGCGAGGCCCCGACGGGTCACGCGGAACGCCACCGCGAGCGCGACCGTGATGCCCGTGGCGACCAGGAACGTGACGGCGTCGCTCCACTGGACCGTCGTCTCGCCGAGGGCGAAGTCCCCCGAAGCGAGGAACGGGTCGACGGACCGGCTCTTCTGCTGGTCGAAGAGCAGCACGATCGCCGACTGGATGACGAGCAGGAGGCCGACGGTGCCGGTCACCTGCAGCACGAGGGCGGCACCGGAGAGGCCGCGGGCGAGGCGCTCGAGCAGCAGCCCCATGAGCGGCCCGATGACGAGGACGCAGAGACCGGCGGCGATGGGCCAGGCGAGGCCCTGGTCGACGTGCAGGACGTAGAAGGCGTAGGCGGCGACCGTCGCGAGCGCGCCGTGGGCGAAGTTGAAGACGCCCGAGGTCTTGTACGTGAGCACCAGGCCCACTCCGGCGAGGCCGTAGATGGAGCCTGCGGTGAGGCCCGCGACGATGAAGGGGAGCAGATCGGACATCAGCGGCACTCCCTTGCGCGGACTGCCAGTTTAGACATGCTGTCCACACTACGTGTCCGCACAACACGGAGTCAAGTCGGACGTCCGTCCACGGACGTCCGGCGCCCCGGGCCCAGGACGACCGAGGGCCCGGCGTTCAAGCCGGGCCCCCAGGGTCGTGTGCGGTACCGCGCTGCGTCAGCCCGCGCCCAGGGCGGCGCCGATGGCCTTGGCCGTCGCGGCGTCCGGGCAGCTCACCGCGTCGGAGACGAACTTGCCGCCCTCGATCCGCTGCGGGAAGTAGCAGAGCGTCGCGCCCGGCATGCCCTTGACGAAGTTGAGCGGCGGGGACACGCCACCCAGCGTCTCGTCCTTCAGGGCGTAGAGGCCCTCGTAGAGGTCCGCCGGCTTCGACGTCGGCGTGAGCTTCGCGCTCTCGGCCGCCGCCGCGAACAGCTCCGCGCCCGCGGTCGAGAAGATGAGCGGCAGGGAGAACTGGTCCGAGTCGCGCACCTCCGGCAGCTTCTCGTCGATGAGCTTGTTGAACGCCTGCACGCCCGGGAGGTCCTCCGAGGTGTACAGGGCGTTCGAGCCCGCGAAGACGAGGCCGTCCATGACGTCGCTCTCCAGGAACGCCGAGTCGACCGTCGAGCCCGAGGCGACGTTCGTCGGCTTGTAGCCCTGCTTGTTGCAGGCCTCGGTCACGCGCGGCACGAGGTCCGAGGTGACCGCGGCGAAGAGCGCGTCCGCGCCGTCACCCTTGAGCGCGAGGCACGGTGCCGTGTAGTTCGGCGCGTTCGAGGCGATCTTCTGCCCCGTCACCTCGACGCCGGCGACCTTGCCGAGGCCCTGGAGGAGCGGAACGAGCTGCGCGCAGACGGGCGTCTCGGCGCAGTACATGACGCCGAGCTTCTTCTTGCCGGCCTTCTTCGTCTCCTGCAGCATGCCGAAGAGCATCGGGACGAGCGTCGTCCCGGACGCGAAGAAGTTCGGGTTCGTGAGGAACGCGGGGTTCGTCGAGGCGCCACCGACGACGGGGATCTTCTTCTGGGTGACGTACTTCTCCCACGCGCTCTCCTGGAAGGAGAAGGAGGAGACGATCGCGACGACCTGGTCCTCCTCGACGAGCTCCTTGACGGCCTTGAGCGCGGTGGCGGGGTTGCCCGTGTCGTCCTTGACGATGACCTCGACGGGGTGGCCGTTGATGCCGCCCTTGGCGTTGCGGTCCTCGACCCACGCCTTCAGCACGTCGCCGCCCTTGCCGAGCGTCTTGGCCAGCGGACCGGTGTAGCCGCCGATGTTGCCGATCTTGATCGGGTCGCCCGTCGGCGCCTTCGACTCGGGGGCGGCGGTCTCTGCGGCGGCGGTGCCGGTGGACGCCGCGCCCGTCGCCTCCTCTTCATCCCCGCAGCCGGCGCCGACGGCGCTGACGGCGAGCGCTGCGCACACGGCGAGCGTCCCTCTGAGCTTGTGCATCAAGTTCCCTCTCTCTCTTCGACCCTGCCTGGCAGGCTGTTCACGACACTCAGACAAGGTGTACGACCACAGTGTCTAGCGGCATCGTACGCACATCGCGTAGGAGCGTGGGGAAATGTTCGTCCAGCGCCTTCTCGCCGCCCCCGCGCGTCCGGCGTCCGCCCTACAGTGCGCCGCTATGCGCGATCTGCCGGAGAGGCGATGAGCTCCGCCCGTCGCGGCTCCTCGCGCGCCGCGCGGCGTGAGGCGGCGCTCGACCGGCTGCTGCCGGCGGCGGCGCGGCTCCTCGGCGACGGTGGGTCCTTCCGCGACCTCAGCGTGGAGCGGCTGGCGGTCGAGGCGGAGATCTCGCGCGCGTCGTTCTACATCTACTTCGAGGACAAGGCCGAGCTCCTCCGTGCGTGGTTCTCCCGCAACGAGGACGCGGCGCGGGCCGCCACCGAGGGGTGGTGGGGGAGCGACGGCCCCGTGACGCGTGAGCAGATCCGTGACGCGCTCGCCGCGCTGAGCCGCCTGCACCGCGACCGTGCGCTCGTCGCGGCGTTCCAGGAGCTGGCCTACACCGACGATGCGCTCCGGGAGCTCCAGGCGGTCGCCTCCGCGCGGACCTTCGAAGGCCTGCACGCCCACGTGCGACGCGGGCAGGAGGAGGGCTGGGTCGATCCGACGCTCCTCCCCCGCGAGACGTCGGCCTGGCTCGCCTCCATGCTCGGGCGGATGACCCGGGAGGTCGTCCCGCGGGCGGACGACACCGACCTCGAGCCGCTGCTCGACGCCGGGGCGGAGGTCGTCTGGGCGACGCTCTACGCCCCGGCGGCGGCCCCGGCGGACTAGACCCCGACCGCCGCGAAGGAGTCGAGCTCCTCGATCGCGATCGCCGTGCGGCGGATGATCGCGAGGCAGGTCGGCACGGGCTGCATCTCGGGCTGGTAGGAGGCGCGACCGATCGTGAACGCCCAGGCGGTGTAGGCCCAGAACGCCTGCTGGCGGTAGGCCAGCAGCGCGTCGTCGTGGGAGATGCTCGGGCCGCCGTGCTGCGGGAGCTGGGTCCGGTACTCCTCGAGCAGGTCCTGCTGCCACGCGCGCCGGTCCTCGGGCTCGCAGCCCGAGTTCATGAGGTAGGCGAAGTCGAACGCCCAGCCGCCCTGCTGCGTGGCGTGCCAGTCCGCGATGCCCATGCGGCCGTCGCGGGTCACGTAGGTCTGGCCCGCGTGCGCGTCGCCGTGCAGCAGCGTCCGCTCCATCTCGTTCGTGGCGATGTCCATCGAGCGCACCGTGCCCTCGTAGAGCCGGTCCTCCTGCCCCATCAGCGCGGCGGGCATGACCGACCTCGCGCGCTCCATGCCGACCGCGGAGCGCTTGCGGATGTCGAGGAACTGGCTCGTCATCTCGAGGTAGTCGGCCGGGGTCTTCAGGACCCCGATGGCCGGGTCGCCCCAGAACGCGCCGTGGAGCCGGGCGAGCTGGCCGGCGAGATCGAGCGCCTGCTCGCGGGTGAAGCCCGTCGTCGGCTCCAGGAACGTCGCGCCCTTCGTCGCGGCGATGTCCTCCATCACCGCGATGGAGCGCCAGGAGACGGGGTCGACCCGGCCCCAGTAGCCCTCCGGAGCCTCCAGCGTCGTCCTGCCGCGGAGGTCCGTGTAGAAGCGCGTCTCCCCTTCGAGCGCGCCGGCGCCGCCGAGGACCATCCGCTGCTTGAAGGACGTCGTGGCCTTCGTGAAGAGCTCCGTCGGGAGCCCGGCCGCCTGGCCCTCGGCGTTGTACTGCACCCGGAGGGCGACCCGCTCGGAGGTGCCGCTGCTGCCGCCGGGGTTCGAGTGGGCGAGGACCTTCGCGCCGCGCACGTCCCGGCAGAGCACGTCGGTCAACCACTCGTCCGTGAGGTCCCGGCCCGAGACCGGGACGTCCGAACGGGTGTGGACCGTGGGGGCACGAACCTTCTCGGCGACGGCGTGCGCGCCGACCACGGCGGCCCGGCCGAGCAATTGCATCTTCGCGTTCATGGTGCCGACCGTACCCGAGTGGAACACCCTGTTCCATTCTTTATCCGTCCAGGTCGTACACGCCGTGCCACACGAGCCCCGCCAGGCTTCCCGCCAGTCGCCGGCGCCCGGCGTCGTCCGCATCGCCGACGAGCTGGCTCATGCCGCGCTCGGCCATCCAGGTGATCCACCCGGCCGTCTCCTGCGGCGCGAGGTCCGCGCGGATGAAGCCGCGCCGCTGCCCCTCCTCGAGGCGGCGTGCGAGCGTCCGGTGCACGAGGTCGAAGCCGGCCCGGAACTGCGCCCGCACCCGTGGGTCGTAGGCCGAGGCCTCGACCATCGCGCCGAGCAGGGCGCCGTGGGGGACGTACGCGTCGATCGTGGTCAGGAGCTCGCGCTCGAGGCGCTCACGGGTGAGATCGGGCTCGAGCGCCCACGGGCGCATGGCCGCCTCGAGGATCCCGCCGAAGACGGGCTCGGCAAGTGCCATGAGCAGCTCGGTCTTGTCGCCGAAGTAGCGGTAGAACGTCGTGCGCGGGAGCCCCGACGCAGCGAGGATGTCGCCGACGGAGACGCCCTGGAACCCCTGGCGCTCCGCCACCAGCGCCTGCACCGCGGGCAGCAGGCGCTCGGCGAGCTCCCGGCGGCGCGCGGCCCCCCGCTCGCCTCCCGTCACCTCGTCCGCCGGGCGGGCCATCGCTCAGGCCGGCGCGGCGTGGAGCGTCTTCCAGACGATCTCCGCCACGGCGGTCACGTGCCTCGCCACGTCCTCCTCCGCGGCGGGCCCGATGTGCTCGAGCTGCCCGCCCTCGAGCATCCAGACGAGCCAGGTCGACAGGAGCGCGGCGTCGTGGCTCGCCGGAGTACGCCCGAGGGCCTGGGACGCCCGGACGTGCGCGGTGATCGCCTGGGTGAACCCGTCCATCATCTGGTCGAAGCGCGCCCGCATGTCCGGGTCGTAGGTCGACCCCTCGACGATCAGCCGCATCGTGCTGCGGTGCGTCCGGTACGTTCGGAAGATCGTCGCGAAGGCGGCGCGGTACTCCTCCTTCGGCGCGCCGGGAGCGAGATCGAGCCAGGCCCGCGCGGCCACCAGGAAGTCCGCCTCCACCGTCTCGCTCAGGGCGAGGAGGAGGCCGCTCCTGTCCCCGAAGTACTTGTAGAAGGTGGACCGCGACGTGCCCGCCTCGACCACGAGGCGGTCCACGCTGAGGTTGCCGAAGCTCTCGCCGTCCTCCACGAGTCGCTCGACCGCGCCGAAGAGGCGGCCGACGAGCTCGGCGCGCCGCCGCCGGCGGCGGTCGTCGTGGTTCACGGTGATGGACGGGGCCATGACCCGTCCGACCTTACGGCCGCGCACAAGTGGACGTCACGTCCGTACGAGCTGTACGGTCGAGGCATGTCCATCCCGAGGGGCGCGCAGGCGCCCTCCCGCGCAGGCACCGTCGGCCGCACCGCAGGGCGGCTGCTGCTCACGCTGGGGAGCCGCGCGGCGGAGACCGTCCGCCGCACGCCCTCGGCCAGCGCACTGCACGCCCCAGCGACGGTCGCCGACCTCACGCCGGCCTGGCTCACCGACGCGCTGTGCGCCGGTGTGCCGGGCGCGCACGTGACGGCCGTGAGCGCCGGTGGCGCCAGCAGCCAGACGACCTCGCGCGCCGCGCTGCAGCTCACCTACGACGACGCGGGGCGCGCGGCCGGCCTCCCCGAAGCCGTGTTCGCCAAGCTCACGACCACGGTCCGCCAGCGGATGCTCCTCGGCCTCATCCGCTGCCTCGAGGGCGAACCGCGCTTCTACAGCGACCTGCGGCCACTGCTCGACCTGGAGTGCCCCGAGGGCTATTTCGGAGCCGTCGACGCGCGCTCGTGGCGCTCCGTGGTCCTGATCGAGGACATCGCGCGGACGCGCGGCGCGGAGTTCCTCCACGCGACGAACGCCGTCGACCGGGCCGGCATCGAGTCGCTGCTGACGGTGATGGCCGGCTACCACGGGTCGCTGTGGCGCTCCCCGGCCATCGAGGGACCCGCGGCCGGATGGCTGAAGTCCCCCCTCGACCACTTCCACAACACCTCGGCCTTCCTGAACATGCGCAAGCGCGTCGCCGTGGGCGTCGAGCGCTCCCAGGCCGGGATCCCCGCGTCGGTGCGGAACGACCCCGACGGGCTGTGGGACGCATTCGTCCGCTCCATGCGCGGGGCCAGCGAGGGCCCGATGACGCTCCTGCACGGCGACCCCCACGTCGGGAACACGTACCGGACCGGCCAGGGCGCGATGGCCCTCGCCGACTGGCAGGTCTGCATGCGGGGCTCGTGGGCGTTCGACTACGCCTACGCGGTCGGGACCGCGCTCTCCGTCGAGGACCGACGGGCTTGGGAGGGCGAGCTGCTGCCCTTCTATCTCGAGCGCCTCGCCGACGCCGGGGGCGAGCCGCCCGAGCTCGCGGACGCGCAGCGCGCCTACGCGCAGTGCCTCATGTACCCCTTCCACACCTGGACGACGGTCATCGGCCGAAGCGCCGTGCAGCCGCTCATGCAGCCCGAGGACGTGTGCCAGATCATCATCGAGCGCCTCGCGCACGCGATCGAGGACCTCGGCGCCACCCGCGTCTGAGCCGCCGAGGCCGGCGGGGCCCGGCAGGACCGGGAGCGGGCGTCAGCCGTCGACGCGCAGCAGCATCCGCAGGATCGGCGCGACGTGCCCGGGCCGGGGCTGCTCGCCCGTGATGAGGTCGAGGTACGTGTAGGACTCGACGAGCCGCACGACCACGTAGGCCAGCTCGTGCAGGTCGACGGGGACGTCGAGGCGGCCGGCATCGGCCTCCTCCGCCAGCAGCGCCTCGACGAACGCGATCAGCCGCGGTTGGAAGCTCGTCTCGTGGCGGGTCAGGAGGCGCATCGCGTGCTCGCCCTCCTCCCGCAGCCAGCGCTGCATGCCGGCGTCGGCGATCACCCCGTCGACGAAGCCCGTCACCACGGCGACCACGCGCGCGGCGCCCGTGTCGTCGACCTCCGCCTCCACGCTGTCGAGCAGCCGGCGGGCGAGCGACCACACCACCTCGGCGAGGTACTGGTCGCGGGAGCCGAACCAGCGGTACAGCGTGACGCGGTTGACCCCGAGGTCGGCCGCGAGCGCGCTCATGTCGAGGCGCTGCTCGGCACGAAAGCGCCGGCGCCCCAGGCGGAGGGCGTCCTCTGCGGTGGTCCGCGGCACGGCAGTCACGAGCCGGAGCATCGCACGCACCCGCGGGAGCAACACCACACCGAAGGTGTTGCACTCCGGGAGACCTCACGCTAGCGTGCAACACAACACTCGACCTGTTGCAGACGACGAAGGGACCACGATGCGCAAGCCGGAGATCAGGGCCGCCGGGGACGTCGCCGGGGAGGCGCTCGCCGCCCTCGGAACGCTCGTCGAGGACACGCACAAGGGGGTCGCCGGGCAGTCCTTCGACGCCCTCGGCGCGCTGGGCGCGCCCGTCCGCGTCCTGCACGACGGGCTGTCGGCCGTCGTCTACGGCGGCGTGCGCGGC
>JAOPZO010000360.1 GCA_025964065.1 Solirubrobacterales bacterium
TCAGCCATGCACCTTCAGGATGATCGCGTCGCCCTGCCCGCCGCCGGAGCAGATCGCGGCCAGGCCGAGGCCGCCGCCGCGGCGCTTGAGCTGCTGCACGAGGGCCCCGATGATGCGCGCGCCCGAGGCGCCGATCGGGTGGCCGAGCGCGACCGCGCCGCCGTTGACGTTCACGCGGTCCTCGTCGATGCCGAGCATCCGGAGCGACTGGAGCGTGACGGAGGCGAACGCCTCGTTGATCTCCCACAGGTCGATGTCCGAGGGCTGCAGGCCCGCCTTCTCGAGCGCCTTCATCGCGCTGAGCGCGGGCGTCGTCTGGAGGATGGAGACGTCCCCGGCCGTCTGCGCGTGGGCGACGATCTCGGCCAGGACGGTCTTGCCGTTCGCGGCGGCCCACTCGTCGCTGGCGAGCACGAGCGCGCCGGCACCGTCGTTGACGCCCGGGGAGTTGCCGGCGGTGTGCGAGCCCTCCTTGCCGTGGAGGCCCGGGAGCTTCGCGAGCGACTCGAGCGTGGAGCCGCGGCGCGGGCCTTCGTCGACCTCGACGACCGTGTCGCCCTTGCGGCCCCTGACGGTCACGGGGACGATCTCGTCGCTCATGCGGCCCTCGTCGATCGCGGCGAGCGCAAGCTCGTGCGAGCGGAGCGCCCAGCGGTCGAGGTCCGGGCGGGTGAGCTCGAACTGCTCGGAGGTCTCCGTCGCCTCGACGAACATCTGCTTGCCCGTGAACGCGTTCGTGAGGCCGTCGTGGACCATCGCGTCGAGCGTCTTCGCGTCGCCCATCCGGTAGCCGAAGCGGGCCTGCGGCAGGAGGTACGGGGCGCCGGACATGCTCTCCATGCCACCACCGACGCCGACCTCGACGTCGCCGCCGCGGATCGCCTGGTCGAGGATGACCGCGGCGCGCAGGCCGGAGGCGCAGACCTTGTTGACCGTCTCGGAGGTCGTCTCCTTGGGGATGCCGGCCTTGAGCTGCGCCTGGCGGCTCGGGATCTGGCCCTGGCCCGCCTGAAGCACCTGGCCCATGACGACGTGGTCGACCTGCTCCGGGCTGACGTCCGCGCGCTCGAGCGCCGCGGCGATGGCGATGCCGCCGAGCTCGGTGGCGTCGAGGGTCGAGAGGCCGCCGCCGAGCTTGCCGATGGGCGTGCGGGCGGTGCCGAGGATGACGGTCTTGGGCATGCGCCAAGTCTAGGTGCCACGCCGCCCGGGCCGCCCGGCGGCTCGCCGGTAGCGTGGAGCGCATGGACGTCACCGCCACCACCGCCGCCCCCCTCGACACCGCGGCGGACACCGTGGCGCTGGGGGTCTTCGACGGGAAGCGCATCCCGCACGACCTCGACGGCGGCCCGCTCCAGGCGCTCCTCGACGCCGGGGAGGCCCGCACGGCGTTCAAGCACCTCGCGCTGACCCACGCGGGCGGGAAGCGCTGGATCCTCGTCGGCCTCGGCAAGCGCGAGGAGTTCACCCCGGAGCGCGCGCGGATCGCCGCCGCGGTCGTCCACGGCCGCGCCCGCGAGGCCGGCGCCTCCGTGCTCTGCTGGGAGCTGCCGCACAAGCTCGGGGACGCGGAGGTGGAGGCGTTCGTCTCGGGCACGCTGCTCGCCGCCCGGCGGATCGACCGCTACAAGCGCGCGCCGGAGGAGGAGCGCCCGGGCCTCACGGCGCTCATCGCCTCCGACCATGCCGACCGCTCCGGAGCCGTCGCGCGTGCCGTCGTGGTCGCGCAGGCGCAGAACCGGGCCCGTGACCTGCAGGACCGCGCGCCCAACGACCTCACCCCCACCGCGCTCGGCGCCCGCGCGAAGGAGCTCGAGGCGCTCGGGGTCACGGTCGAGGTCGAGGGCCGCGCGAAGATCCAGGCGCGCCGCATGGGTGCCTTCGCGGCCGTCTTCGCCGGCTCCGCGGAGGAGCCCGCGCTCATCACGATGCGCTACGACGGGCCGGACGCCCACGGCCCCGTGCTCGGGCTCGTCGGCAAGGGCGTCACGCACGACACGGGCGGCTACGCGCTGAAGCCCAAGGGCTCCATCGCCGGGATGAAGTTCGACATGAGCGGGGCCGCCGCGGTGGTCGAGGCCGTCGCCGCGATCGCGGAGCTCCGGCTCCCCGTCCGCGTCGTCGCGGTCGTGGGGGCCACGGACAACAAGATCGACGCGGCCTCGGTCACCCCGGGCGACGTCGTCCGCGCCGCGAGCGGCCTGACGATCGAGGTGAACAACCCCGACGCCGAGGGCCGCCTGGTCCTCGCCGACTGCCTCTGGCACGCCCAGCAGCTCGGGGCGGAGCGGATCGTGGACCTCGCGACGCTCACGGGCGGCGCGATCACCGCGCTCGGGACGGTCCACTGCGCCCTGTGGGCGAACGACGAGGCCTGGGCCCACGCGCTCGCCGACGCCTCCGCCGCGAGCGGGGAGCTCCTGTGGCGCATGCCGCTCCACCCGGACTACGCCTCGCAGGTCGACGGCACGTACGCCGACCTCGACAACTCGCCCGGCGGCGGGAAGGCGCAGCCCGTGCTCGCCGCGGAGTTCCTGCACCGCTTCGCGGGCGACGAGGTGCCGTGGGCGCACATCGACCTCACCGCCGCGAACGACCTCGGCAAGCCGTATGCGAAGAAGGGCGGCGCGGGCTGGGGCGTGCGCCTGCTCGTGGAGCTCGCCCGCGCGCACGACGCGCGCTGAGGGCCGGGCCGTGCGGCGCGTGCTCGCGGTGTGGCTCGTGCTGCTCGCGGCGTACGCGACGACGCTCGGGGTCGACGCACGCCCCGGCGAGCGGTGGTCGGCGGCCGAGTCCCACCGGCTCCTGACCGCGAAGTCCCTGGCGGAGGACGGGAGCCTCGAGCTGAGCGACGAGTTCGCCGCGCGCGACTGGGAGGACGTCTCCGACCGCCCGCTCCGGCCGACCGCACCCCCGCGGGACGGGCGCCTCGTCGAGCCGCAGGGCCTGGGCTTCGCGCTGCTCTCCGCCCCGGCGTTCGCGCTCGCCGGACCGCTCGGGGTCGAGCTCCTGTGCGCGGC
>JAOPZO010000384.1 GCA_025964065.1 Solirubrobacterales bacterium
CGGCGAGCGCCGCCGCGTGGGCCAGCGTCGCCGGGTCGCCACCGGCCCGCGCGCGATCGGTGGTCGTGGTGATGGTGGCGGCGAGCAGGGCGAGCCCGGCACCATCCTGCATCCTGACCTTCCGCCCGAGGAGGTCGAGCGCCTGGATGCCGTGGGTGCCCTCGTGGATCGGGTTCAGGCGGTTGTCGCGGTAGTGCTGCTCGACGTCGTACTCGCGGGCGTAGCCGTAGCCGCCGTGCACCTGGATCGCAAGCGAGTTCGCCTCGAGGCACCACTGCGAGGGCCACGACTTCGCGATGGGGGTGAGGACGTCGAGGAGCAGGTGCGCCTCGGCGCGCGCCGCCTCGTCCTCCAGCGTCTGCTCGTCGTCGACGAGCGCCGCGCAGTACATGATGAGCGCCATCGCGCCCTCGACGTAGCTCTTCTGCGCGAGCAGCATCCGCTTCACGTCGGGGTGCTCGATGATCGCCACGGGCGGGGCGGCCGGATCCTTGCCGAGGACGGGGCGGCCCTGTGGCCGCTCCTTCGCGTAGCGCAGCGCCTTCAGGTACCCCGTGGCGCCGAGGCAGGTTGCGCCGAGGCCGACGCCGATCCGGGCCTCGTTCATCATGTGGAACATGTACGGCAGCCCGCGGTGCTGCTCGCCGACGAGGTAGCCGACCGCCCCGGCCTGGCCGCCCGGCCGGTGCTCGCCCTCGCCGAAGCCGAGCACCGTGTTGACCGTGCCGCGGAAGCCCATCTTGTGGTTGAGGCCCGCGAGGACGACGTCGTTGCGCTCGCCGAGCGTGCCGTCCTGCTCGACCAGGAAGCGCGGGACGACGAAGAGGGAGATGCCCTTCACGCCCGCCGGCCCGCCCGGCACCTTCGCGAGCACGAGGTGGACGATGTTCTCCGCGAGCTCGTGCTCGCCGCCGGAGATCCACATCTTCGTGCCGAAGAGCCGGTGGGTCCCGTCGGCCTGGGGCTCCGCGCGCGTCGTGACGTCCGCCAGGGAGGAGCCCGCCTGCGTCTCCGAGAGGCACATCGTCCCGAAGAAGCGCCCCTCGAGCATCGGTCCGACCCAGCGCGCGACCTGCTCCTCGGAGCCGTTCGCGATCAGGAGGTTCGCCGCGGCCATGGTGAGCATGGGGTAGGCGGAGCTCGCGACGTTCGCGGCCTGGAAGAAGGAGAACGCGGCGTTCGCGACGACCGTCGGCAGCTGCATCCCGCCGACGGCCTCGTCCATCGCGCCGCCCATGAGGCCCGCCTCGGCGAAGGCCGTCAGCGCAGGCTCGAGCTCCGGCACGAGGACGACGCGCCCGTCCGCGTCGAGGTGCGGCTCGTTGGCGTCCGCGAGGCGGTTGTGGGGCGCGAACTGCTCCGTGGCGATGCGCTCCGCGAGCTCGAGCACGTCGTCGAAGACCTCGCGCGAGTGGTCGGCGAAGCGCGGGCGCTCGCAGAGGCGCTCCACTTCCAACCACTCGTGGAGCAGGAACTGCAGGTCGCGGCGGGACACGAGGGTCCCCGAGGTCAGCGCGGGCGTGCTCATCGCGCCATGGTGGCCCATCCGCGCGCGAACGGCGGCGAACCCGTCACCCGCGCGCGGTGAGCTTGCTGACCTTCGTCTGGTCGGAGCTCGAGAGGCCCGCCGTCGCGATCCCCTGGAAGCGGAGCGCGTCCGGCGCCTTCTTCAGGCAGCTCCGTGGGATGGTCACCGCGGTGCTGCGGCTCGTCGGCTTCCGCACGACGAGCCCGCCGCAGGCGACCTTCTTCTGCGCGGCGCTCGACCCGGAGTAGTAGCGCAGCTCCTTGAGGCCGGCGGAGGGGCTGAGGAACACCTGGTAGCTCCTGCCGGCCGATCCCCAGCGAACGTAGAAGCTCTCGTTCTGGGGGCGCCCGCCGGCGTAGGTCATCGCCATGACGACCTTCGTCCGGGCGTTGTCGAAGCTGACCTTGACGATGTCCGGGAAGTCACCCCCCGGGTCGGCCAGCGATCCCGAGTCCGCCCGTGCCGTCGCCCCTGCGACGAGCAGCGAGGACGTGATGGCCAGGACACTCGTCTTGCGGAGCACGGCACACCTCCAGGTCGATTGCCGGCGGGCTGCCGGGGCTGCGACCCTAGACCCGGCCGAGCGCGCCGACAACCGGGCGGTCAGCCCGCGACCCGTGGTGCCTGTGCGACCACGGAGGCGAGCCGCCGGAATACGGGCGTTCCGGGCGCGTCGGCACTAGGCTGCGCTCGCCGTCGCTCCCGCGCCGGCCTCGGCGGCTCATCCCGGCCCGCCGGCAACGAGAGGCAGCGCCCATGCCCCAGCACCGTCGTCCCGCCGCCACCCGATCGGGCCGGACCGGACTGCTCGCCTCGAGCGTCGTCGTCGCCGCGGGCGCGGTCGCGCTGGCCGCCCCCGCCGTCGCCCAGAGCCCGGACGTCGCGATCCGCGGCATCAGCGCGAACCGCCTGGACCCCGGGACCGCGAACGTCCACCGGCTCCTCGTCGCCTGCATCGAGGCCGGCAAGGCGCAGTTCGTCGACTGCGCGCCCACGGGCACCGCGACGCTCACGGTCAGCGCCGCCACGAAGGCCAGGCTCAAGCTGCCGTCGACGGTCATCGCGAAGGGCAAGGTCGTCGCGACGAAGGCGAACGGCGAGGGCGAGGACGGCGGCCGCGTCGACGCCGTCGCCACGAGCGCCACCCGCAAGCGCCTCAAGACCGCGAAGACGACCTTCGAGGTCACGTACAAGCTGTCGGTCACGAGCCCGATCCAGGAGGTGGTGACGACGAAGATGAAGTGGACGATCCGCACCGCCGGGATCGCGCGCCTGCTCCTGCGGTCGGACGGCGACACGGCCGACATCAGCGGCGGCGGCCGGGGCTGAGGCGGGGAGCCGCTCCTGACTCATGGACGTGGCCGACCGTCGAGATCGTCGGCATCGACCGCGAGCACCCCGCGGCGCGCGAGCTCACGGAGACGGCGCGCTTCTCGATCGCCAGGTTGAGCCACGGCAGCGCCCGGATCCCGGTCGTGCGGCGGAGCGCCGTGAGCGCCCGGGCGACGGCGCGGCGCCGGCGGGTGCGCGGACCGTGCGCGAGCCACAGCGCCTCCTCGCTCGCGGCGAGCTCCGGCAGGGGCGGCAGCAGGACGGGCGTCCCGTCGCCCACGGCCCGCAGGGTCCGCAGCACCTCGGGCACCGAGCCGCCGCGGAGCCCGTTGCGCAGGAGCTCCGCCCAGGTCTCGTCGTCCCCGACCCGCGGCGACCGCCGCGCCACGCGCGCGGCGAGCGGACGCGGCAGGTGGTTCACGAGCGGAAAGCCCGTGCTGTGCGTCTCCACGGGGCTCCAGCGGTACGGCGTCTCGGTCAGGAGCAGCACGCCGCCGGGGCGCAGCAGGCGCCACAACTGGGCCGGGAGGGTGGCGCGCTCCGCCGGGAGCAGGTGCTCCCAGACCGCGCTCAGGTAGATGACGTCGAAGCTGCCGAGGCCATCGGGCATGCGGTCCGGGGCGGGAGAGTGCAGCACCGTGGGGGCGCCCGCGCCCTGGTGCGCCACGCGAAGCCGCGCGATCTCGACGAGCCGGGCATCGAGCTCCACGCCGACGACCTCCGCGTCGGGCAGGAGCCGCGCGAGCACCGCCGTGGACGCCCCGCTCCCGCATCCGAAGTCGAGCACGCGCGCGCCCGCGAGGCGCGCGGCGGGGACGTGGCTCAGGAGCGTCTTGCGGACGGACTGCTCCACGCGCGCAGGGTCCTCGTCGCGGAGCACCTCGTCGCACAGCCAGGCCGGGCCCTTCACGGCGAGGAGGCGTTCGAGCAGCGGGAGCGGGTAGCCCGTCTCGCAGCTCGGGTGCGGCACCCAGGCGCCCGCCGCGACCCGGACCGTGACGCGCCGGCGGCCGTCCGCGAGCGCCTCGACGGTGGCGCCGCCCTCGGGGTGGGACAGGTGGACGACGGTCGCGGCGGGCACGCCTCAACGCTCACCGGCGGCGCGACCGGACGCCAGGGGAGAGCGCTCTGGCCGGCCGTCGATTCCCGCACCGAGCAGGGGGGAGGTGCCACGTGGGAGGACGCGGTCCGGCGAGACTTGTAGGCTTCCTGTCAGAACAAGGACATGCCGAGTCCGCGACGAAGGTCGTGGAGCGGGGGACCCAGATGCACCGGGGCGAATCGGCCACATGGCCGTAGCGCAGCTCTTTCAGCGCGAGCCCGACAGCTAACCCCGTAGGCGG
>JAOPZO010000011.1 GCA_025964065.1 Solirubrobacterales bacterium
CGCTCGGGCTCTCCTCCCCGAGCTGGACGGCGAGCGCGATGCCGGGCGGGAACGGGAGCTCCGCGTGGCGCAGCTCGCGCTCCCGGCGGCCCGCGACGGGGAAGTCGATCGTCATGACCACCTGCGCGTAGCCGTGCTCGGCGGCGCGCCGCAGCAGGGCGGCGCAGCGGGGGCGGTCGCGGTCCATGTAGAGCTGGAACCACTTGGGCGCCGGGGTGGCGGCGGCGACCTCGGCCAGGTCGGTGGTCGCGCGGGTGCTCAGGCACATCACGAGCCCCGCCTCGGCGGCCGCGCGCGCCACGGCGAGCTCCCGGTCGGGGTGCAGGAGCCCGTGGGCGGCCGCGGGCGCGAGGAGGATCGGCGCGGCCATCGGGGTGCCGAGCACGGTGGTGGCCGGGTCGGCGGCGTCGAGGCCGCGGAGCTGGCGGGGGCGCAGCCACACGTGGCGCCAGGCCTCGTCGTTCTCCCCGAGGGTCACCTCGTCGCCCGCCCCGCCCGCGAAGTAGTCGTAGGCGGCCTCGGGAAGTCGCGCCCGCGCCTCGGCGTGCTGGCGGCGGAGGAGCTCCATCGCCCGAGCGTACGGGAGCGATCGGCGGGCGCCCGGGGTTCGTAGGGTCACCGGGATGCCCAACGTCCTCGTCACGGGAGCCACCGGCTTCCTCGGCGCCGCGCTGATCCCCCGCCTGCAGCGCGAGGGGCACGCCGTGCGCGCCTTCGCCCGCCGCCCGGAGGCCGTGCAGGCCGGCGTGCCCGTGGTCCAGGGCGACGCGGTGGCCGGCACGGGCCTCGACGAGGCGCTCGACGGGATCGACGTCGCGTACTACCTCATCCACTCCATGGAGGGCACGCTCGCGAACTCGGGCTTCGACCTCCTCGAGCGGCAGGCCGTCGAGCACTTCGCCGAGGCCGCGCAGCGCGCTGGAGTGCGCCGCACGGTCTACGTCGGCGGACTCGTCCCGACGGACAAGGTCGCCTCGCGCCACCTGGGCTCCCGCCTCGCGGTGGAGGAGGTCCTGCTGGGCGGTGCGACCCCGGAGGCCGTGGCCTTCCGCGCCTCGCTCGTCGTGGGCGCGCGCGGCAGCTCCTTCCGCTTCCTCGTCCGCCTCGTCGAGCGCGCGCCGCTGCTGCCGCTCCCGCGCTGGGCCGGGAACCGCACGCAGCCCATCGACGAGCGGGACGTCCTGAGCCTCCTGGTGGCCGCCGCGACTTCCCCGAAGGTCACGGGCCCGCTCTCCATGGACATCGCCGGCCCGGACGTCGTCACGTACGGCGAGATGGTGGAGGCGATCCGCGACCACCTCGTGATCGGCCGCCCCTCCATCCGCATCCCGGTCTCCATGACCCCGATCGCCGCGAAGCTCGCCGCCGCGATCGCGGGCGAGGCGGTCGGGCTCATCGAGCCGCTCATGGAGAGCCTCGAGAGCGACCTGCTCCCGCGCGACGACCGCGCCGCGGGCTTCTTCGGGGTGCGCATGCACTCC
The DNA here is from genome assembly GCA_025964065.1 of Solirubrobacterales bacterium. Lineage (GTDB taxonomy): Bacteria > Actinomycetota > Thermoleophilia > Solirubrobacterales > Solirubrobacteraceae > Paraconexibacter. The sequence continues at coordinate 1,482 of JAOPZO010000011.1, forward strand.
TTCGACAGCGCGGTCGAGCACGCGCTGGGTGTGTGGGAGCGCACGGAGCAGCTCGCGGCGCGATGACCGGTTGCCAACGCGGAACAGGCGGGTAGGGGGCCACGATGTCCGAAGTCCGAGCAACGATCGAGATCGACGCCCCGCCCGAGGAGGTCTTCGCCGCCGCGATGGACCCCGACCGCACCCCCGACTGGGTGTCGATCGTGCTGCGGGTCGAGGGCAGGGACCCCGGCGAGCTCCGCAAGGGCTACAAGATGAAGCAGCGCCTCTGCCTGCGCGGGGTGCCGTTCACCGTCGAGTGGGAGCTCACCGAGGTGGACGCGCCGCACTTCGCGCGCTGGGAGGGCAGGGGCCCCGCGCGCTCGAAGGCGATCACCGAGAACCGCCTCGAGGCGCGCCACGGCGGCACGCACTTCACCTACACGAACGAGTTCAAGACCCCGTTCGGCCCGCTCGGCGCGGTCGCCGCGGGCGCGCTCATGGGCGGCGTGCCGGAGAGGGAGGCCGCGGCCTCCCTCGCGCGGCTGAAGGACCTCGTGGAGGGCCCCGCATGAGCGAGGTCCGCACGTCGATCGACATCGACGCCACCCCCGAGCAGGTCTTCGACGTCGCGCTCGACCCGGAGCGCCTGGGCGACTGGGTGACGATCCACCGCGAGCTCCTCTCCGTCGACGGGGGCGAACCGCGGAAGGGCATGGAGATGCAGCAGCGCATGAGCCTGCGCGGCGCCCAGTTCAAGGTGAGCTGGGAGCTCGTGGCCTGCGAGCGCCCGGTCCACGCGGAGTGGAAGGGGCGCGGGCCCGCGCGCTCGAAGGCCGAGACGGAGTACACGCTCGAGGAGCTTCCGGACGGCGGCACGCGGTTCTCCTACCGCAACGACTTCAAGGCGCCGCTCGGCCCGCTCGGCGCCGTCGCCGGCAACGCCCTCGTCGGGGGACTGCCGGAAAAGGAGGCGATCGCCTCCCTGAAGGCGTTGAAGCAGTTGGTGGAATCACTTCACCAGAAGTGACTTTGCCGTTGCAGCGTTGACTTGGCGCATGTTTCTGGTGACAGTCAGGAGCATGACCGACTTCCTGGACGAGAAAAAGCGCGAGATCAAGGGCCGGATGGAGGAGCTCTCCGCCCTGATCGACGAGCTCAAGTCCCGGATCGCCGGGGAGCTCGAGCCGCTCGAAGCCGAGCACCGCCAGCTCGAGGCGGCCCTGCGCGCCCTCGACGGGGTCGACGGCCGCGGCGCGGGGCGGAGCTCCGGCCGCGCGAGGAGCAGCGGGGGCGGGAGCGGTAG
>JAOPZO010000426.1 GCA_025964065.1 Solirubrobacterales bacterium
CGGCCCGCAACGCGCGGATCGCCCCGGTGAGCAACACGAAGAGGAAGAAGGCCACGAGCAGCGTGAAGCCGACGAGTCCCGTCTCGGCCAGCGCGTCGGCCCACAGGGAGTGCGAGTCGCGGACGAAGCCGCCGGAGATCGTGCCCTCGCGCGCCCACCAGAACTCGAACGTCCCCGGGCCGATGCCCTTCAGCGCGTCGGTGTCCTTCGCACGCTCCGCGGCCTGCCAGTACTGGTACCGGCCGTTGCCGGAGACCGTCTGCAGGCGAGAGACGGCGTCGTCGAACTGCACGCCCTTCGTGTCGGTCTGGGCCTTGAACTCGTCCGCCCGCTCACCGGCCCAGCCCGGCCCGCCACCGCCGACGAACGCGACGAGTCCGAGGACGACCACGGCCAGGGCCACGACCGACGTGAACTTCCGCCCCGGCTGCGTCCAGCGTGGGCGGGTCGCGTGCCGGTCGGCGAGGCCGACGCCCGCGGCCAGGAGCGCGGCGCCGAGGCAGACGAGGATCGTGAGGCCGAGGAGGGCGTCGCCCTGCTCCTGCGCAAGGGCGTTCCCGAGGTTCTGCTGCAGCGCGTCACGGTTGTCGGCCGCGAGGCAGAGCACCAGGCCGCCGACGCCGCCGATCGCCGCGTACGCGAGCTTCGGCAGCCGGTCGGGTGCGAGGAGGAAGAAGACGACGACGGCCACGCCGGCAGCGCCGATGGCACCGCGGGAGACCGTGAGGAAGACGCAGAGCACCACGACGGGAAGCGCGGCGGTCGCGAGCGCGCGGCCCACCGTCGTCCGCGCCGCCCCCGCCACGGCGAGCAGGAGCGGGAGGCCGATGACGGCGAGGCCGGCGAGGAGGTTCCAGTAGCCGACGGGGAAGGAGAGCCGCTGCTTGGAGGTCGGGAAGATCTCCTCGACCTGCTGCACGCCGAAGAGGCCGGGTTGGAGCCGGGAGAGCACCGCGGCCCCGGCGACAACGGCAATCGCGCACGCCGCTCCGTTGACGGCATGGCGGGCCGCGACGTGCCGCTGGGAGGCGAGCGCGAGGACGAGGACGCCGAGCAGGGTCGCGACCCGCGCGAGTTCGGCGACGGTCCGCTCGGTGCTCTCGGTCCACGTGATCGCGAGGCCGGTCCAGACCGCGAAGGCCGCGAGGAGCGTGACGCCCGCCCAGGCCCAGCGGCCCCCGAGGACGGCCACGGAGCCCGTCGCGGCACCGACCAGGACGAACCACCAGAGGAGGATCCCGACCTGCCCGCGGACGATGGGGTCGTAGCCGCCGCCCGAGAAGGCCAGCAGCAGGATGAGCGCGAACGGCAGGACCCAGGCGCCGATGGCGGGCGCGTCGAAAGCCGGGACGAAGCGCCGTTCGAGCGCGACGGTCCCGGCCGCCTCCTCCTCCCTGACCTCCGTGGCGTGGCTCATGTCGCGCTGGGGCGGCGTCGCCAGAACGCCGCGCCACCGACAGCCACCGCCCCGAGCGCGAAGAGCACGGGGAAGAGCACGCCGAGACCGTCGTCACCCGTGCCGGTGGCGACCCGCCCGATGGTGGCGAGCGGGCTGCCGCTCGAGCCCTTGACGATGGTCGGGCGTGCGGCCCCGGGCTTGGGCGCCGCGGGCGCGGTGCTCGCGGCGAGGGCGGCCGCGTCCTCGCCGGTGTCGCCGGAGCGCTTCAGGCGCTTCGCGGCAGCTGCGGGCAACACGTTCCGGGTCCTCGCGGCGACCTCCGGGTTGGCCGGGTCGGGGCGCTGGCCGTTCCCCACGGTGGCGTTGCCGCTCGCCCGCGGGATGGTCTCGAGGTACTGGTCCGCGGCCGACACGCCGGGGGGCGCGTTCGTGTCCTGCGCGAGCGCCGAGGCGGGCAGGACGAGCGCCGCCAGGGCGGCGATGAAGGCAAGGAGGATCGGTCGGGACACGGTGCTGTCTACGTTCTACCGGGCGCCGGGCTGACACCGCTCCGTCAGCCCGGGCGGCGTGCTGGCGTAGGCATGGACGTGCGTTCTCCCTTCTTGGTCGTCGCGGTCGCCCTGTGCTTGAGCGCGGCGGCGGCCCCGGCGTCCGCCGCGTCCCTGCAACTCGGGTTCCTCGACGACGTCCAGACCGGGCCGCCCGAGACGGCGCAGCCGTGGCTGGCCCGCGCCGTGGCGTCGAGCGCGGACGTCGTGCGCATCTCGAGCGGTTGGGGCGGGCTCTCTCCGACCCGACCGGCCGAGCCCACGAACCCGGCCGACCCGGCGTACAACTGGGCCGGGCTCGACCAGGCGGTGCGCGGGACGGCGGCAGCTGGGCTCGCGCCGTTCGTGTCGCTCACCGGCGCGCCGGCCTGGGCCGAGGGTGCGAAGAAGCCCGCTGGCCCGTCCGTCGGGGGTTGGAAGCCGGACGCCAAGGCCTTCCAGGCCTTCGCCCAAGCCCTCGCCCGGCGCTACGACGGCACCTACCCGGATCCCACGAACCTCGGCGCCCTGCTGCCGCGCGTGAAGGCCTTCCAGCCCTGGAACGAGCCGAACCTCGACCTCTACCTCTCGCCGCAGTGGACGCGGAAGGGCAGGACGTTCACGAACACCGGGCCCGTCATCTACCGGAACCTGTTGAACGGCTTCTACCGCGGGATCAAGGCCGCGCAGCCATCCGCGACCGTGGTCAGCGGCGGCACCGCTCCGTTCGGCGATCCGCAGCCCGGCGGCAGGCGGACCATGCCCGCCCGTTTCCTACGGACGATGCTCTGCCTCGACCGGAAGCTCCGGACGACGTGCAGGCAGACGACGCGCTTCGACGCGATCGCCCACCACCCGTACTCCGTCGGTGCGCCGACCCGCAAGGCGCTCAACCCCGACGACGTCTCGATCCCGGATCTCGCGAAGCTCACCCGCCCCGTCGCGGCCGCCGTGCGGAAGGGCCGCGCGCTGCCGCGCAAGAGCAAGCCGCTGTGGATCACGGAGATCTCGTACGACTCAAGGGGCCCCGACCCCGACGGCGTGCCGCTCAAGACCCACGCCCGCTACGTCCAGCAGATGCTTGCGCTGCTGAACCGGCAGGGGGCCCGCGTGATCACGTGGTTCCAGCTCCGCGACCAGGCTCCGGTTCCGAGCTACGCGGCGACGAACCAGTCCGGCGTGTACTTCCGCGACGGGCGGGCGAAGCCGGCGCAGACCGCGTTCGCCTTCCCGCTCGTCGTCACGAGCGCCACGCGCAGGCGGGCGAAGCTCTGGCTCCGTGCGCCGACTGCCGGGGAGATCGTGATCGAGCGGCGTGTGAGTGGGAGGTGGCAGCGCGTGACGAGCCTCCGGGCCCGCCGCCACGCCGTCATCCAGCGCTCCGTGCCGCGCGGGCGGGCGAGCGCGTTCCGGGCCCGCCAGGGCGCGGCGACGAGCCTCGCCTGGCGGCTGTAGCTCCCGGCCTCAGCGGCGCTGCGCCTTCGCGAAGCGCTTCGCGGCCCTCGCCGACTTCCTGCTCGCGCGCCGGGGCTTCTTCGAGGACCCGGCGGCACGGACGCTGGAGCCCAGGCGCAGCATGGCGGCTGCCCTGCCCGTTGCGCGCTTCGCCGTCCTCGTCAGCAGCGTGCTTGCCGTGATCGGCGAGCGGAGGTCCAGCCCCGGGATCACCCACTCGTTCTCCGAGTAGGCCAGGATCGCGGTCACCTGCAGCTTCGGGTCCTGCACCCCGGCGAGGAGCTTTTGGAACGACTTCGCCGGCTCCGCCGACCCCGGGAAGAACCCGGACTCCGTCAGCGCGATCGGGACGTTCCTCAGCCCCATCCAGTTGAGCGTGTCGCGGAACTCGCGGACCGCCTCCAGCGCGTTGGTGCCGTCCGGCCCGTAGGGGTGGTAGCCGATCTCGTCGACCGAGGCCGAGCCACCGGGGAGGGCGCTCACGAACCGTCGGACGAACGAGTCGGCACCGATCGTCACGAGGCCACCGACGGTGACGATCGCGGTCGGATCGACGCCCTTGATGGCCTGCCGCGTCGCGCTGTAGAGCGCGGCGTACTTCTCCGGGGCAGTGGCCTGATCGCGGAGGAACATCGACGCGTTCTGCTCGTTCCAGACCTCGAAGTGCGTCGCCGGCAGACGCGGCAGATCAGGGCGGTCGGTCCAGAAGGTGCCGCGGGAGCCGTAGCGCCCCGCGGCCGCGGAACCCCACGCCGCGTACTCCCAGGGGTTCTCCGGGAAGGTCCAGTGCGAACGCTCGGCGTTCGCCCACTGCGCGGAGTACGAGAGCAGCATCCACGGCCGCAGCCCCGCCGTGGCGAGCGCTGCGACGCGCCGGTCCATCGCGGTGAAGTCGAAGTTCGCGCCGCGCTCGCGCTGCACCGACTCCCAGGTGAAGTCGCTCCGCACCGTCTCGGCGCCCATCGCCTTCACGGCCGCGAGGTGCGTCGGCCAGCTCTCCTCGGGCTGCTGCCAGACCCAACCCAGGCTGAGCCCGGGCGTGGGTGCCGCAAAGGCGGTTGCGGGTCCGACGAGCAGCGCCATCAGCGCAGCGATCAGCGTGTTGCGCAGGAGCGCGGTTCGGCCAGTGCGTCCTTGCACGTGAGCCTCCTGGTCCGAGGAGTTCGCGCACCCCGGGAGGGGCGGCGTCACCCTTCCCGTCGGAACGTCCAGCCCGCCTGGTGAGCGGGTTCGACGTGCGTTCCCCGCCGGCCTCCCCAGTTCTGAGGAGAAGCACGGCAGGACGCGTGGACATCTGTCGTCTCGCTAGCGTCGGAGCCATGAACCGCGTACTCGTCACGGGCGGGGCCGGCACCATCGGCGCCGCCGTCGTCCGCCGTCTCCTCGGCGATCCCGCCTGGGAGGTCCGCGTCTCCGATCAGCGCGAGGCGCCGCAGTGGATGCGCGAGGGCTGCGAGGTGCACGTCGGGGACCTCCGCGACGTCGAGCAGGCGCGCATGGCGACGAAGGGCTGCTCGCACGTGATCCACCTCGCCGCGATCGTCGGCGGCATCGGGAACTTCCACAAGCTCCCGCACACGCTGACCGAGGTGAACAACGCGCTCTACAACGGCGTCGTCCGTGCCGCGCTGGACTGCGACGTCACGCGCTTCACGTACGTGAGCTCCTCGATGGTCTTCGAGCGCGCGACGCAGTACCCCACACCCGAGAGCCATATCCACGACACGCCGATCCCGCGCTCGGCGTACGGGTTCTCGAAGCTCACGGGCGAGGTCTACGTGCGTGCCGCCCACGACGAGCACGGCCTCGACTACACGATCTGCCGCCCGTTCAACGCGTACGGCCCGGGAGAGATGCCGGAGGATGAGCCGGGCATCGCGCACATGGTTCCCGACGTCATCAAGAAGTGCCTGGCGCTGCCCGAGGGGGCGCCGCTGCCGATCTTCGGCGACGGCACCCAGACGCGGACGCTCACGCACATCGACGACATCGCGGACGGCATCGTCACCGCGACGGCGTCGGAGGCCGCCCGGAACGAGGACTTCAACATCTCCGCCGGCGACGAGCGGACGGTCGCCGAGCTCGCCGAGATCATCTGGGCGGCGTGCGGGCGCGCGCCGGGCGACTTCGCGCTCGAGCACCTCCCGACCTACGAGGTGGACGTGGTGCGCCGCTGGCCGGACGTCTCCAAGGCGAAGGACGTCCTGGGCTGGAACGCGCGGATCTCGGACAAGGACGGGATCGCGCAGACGGTCGAGTGGCTGCGCGGGGCGCTCCCGGCGTGACTTGAGCGGTTCGAACGCAAACTCATCCGATCGGACGACCGACGTCTGGTCGATCGGACAGAACCGCCGGAAACGGACGCACGAATCGCTTGAGCGCTTGAGCTTACACGCCGTTGCTGGACGGACGGTGGAGGGTGCTCGACGACAAGCCCGTAGACGCCGGAAAGAGGCGCATCTAAGGTCCGCCTCCGCGGCTGGCCGTAGGGGTGGTCGCGACCCAAGACGCCGTGTACGAGATCACTCCTCGCACGTCGACCGATGCTGTCGATCGGCCCGACGCACCCCCAATCCTCGCGCAGCGGTCCCACGCCCGCGCCCTTCGCCGTCTGCCGGCGGAGTCCGACGCGGTCACGGCCGTCCGTCGGCGCGAGGCGAGCTATCGCCGGGCGCTCATCGTCGCCGACGTCCTCGCCACGCTGACGGCACTGTTCGTGGCGGTCGTGGTCCTCGGGGACGACCAGCTTCGGGCAGCCACCCTCGCGATCGTGCCCTTGGTCGTCGGCTCGGCCAAGGTCACCGGTCTCTACGACCGGGACGAGCTCCTCCTTCGCAAGAGCACCGTGGACGAGCTTCCGCGGCTGTTCCAGCTCGCGACGCTCACCACCTTCGTCTTCTGGCTGATGTCCGATGCCGTCTTGCGCGGCGTCCTCGGCCAAGGTCAGGCGATGGCGCTCTGGGTGGTGCTCACCGGCACGATGGCGCTGTTCCGCGCCATCGCCCGCCGGGAAGCCGGCCGCTACACCGCCGTCGAGCGCGTGATGGTCATCGGTGACGCCGTCGTGCTGGAGCGCCTCCGCGCGAAGCTCGATGCGGACGCCCGCATCGACCTCGTGGGCTCCCTTCCCTTCGAGCACGTCGTGGACGACATCGGCGAGATGCAAGCGACCGCCAAGAGGATCGGCGCACACCGCCTGATCGTCGCTCCCGGGGATGGCGCCGTCGCATCACCCGAGACCGTCCGGGTCATTCGCGCCGCGAAGGGCACGGGCCTGCGCGTCTCGCTCCTCCCGGGCGTCCTCGACGTCGTCGGCACCTCCGTCGAGTTCGACTCCTTGTCCGGAATGACGCTCCTCGGCGTCCGCCGCTTCGGGCTCTCGCGGTCCTCGCACATCACGAAGCGCACGCTCGACATCAGCGTGAGCGTGCTCGGGCTCCTGGCCATCGCACCGGTGCTCGTCGTCGTCGCGGCCGCCATCAAGCTCGAGTCCCGGGGGCCGCTGCTCTTCCGCCAGACCCGCATCGGCCGCGACGGGATGCCGTTCCAGATCGTGAAGTTCCGCTCGATGATCGACGGTGCCGATGCCCTCCGGACGAGCCTCGCCGATCGGAACGAGGCGCCGGACGGGCTCTTCAAGATCGCCGACGACCCCCGGATCACCCGCGTCGGCGGCTACCTGCGGCGCTCGTCGCTCGACGAGGTCCCGCAGCTGATGAACGTCCTCAAGGGCGAGATGAGCCTCGTCGGCCCCCGGCCGCTCATCGCCGACGAGGACCGTCGCATCACCGGCTCGGATCGCCAGCGCCTCCAGCTCACGCCGGGAATGACGGGGCAGTGGCAGATCGCCGGCTCCGCGCGCGTCCCGCTCTCGGAGATGGTGAAGCTCGACTACCTCTACGTCGCGGGCTGGTCGCTCTGGTCCGACGTGAAGATCCTGATCCGCACCGTCATGTACGTCGGCGGCGGACGCGGGCAGTAGCGCACCTCGGAGGCGTGTCAGGTTCCGGTGCGTCGCCGCGTAGGGAGTCCCAGAACCTGCAAGCCGGCATCCGCCGCCCCCTCGAAAGGAATCACCTGATGTCGACGCTGCGCCGCACCGGCGCTCTCACCGCAATCCTCGCCACCGGCATGACGACCATGGCGTTCGCCGTGACGCTCAACGGCACGGCCGGCCCCGACCAGCTCGTGGGCACCCCGCAGACCGACCAGCTCTCGGGCTTCGGCGGCGACGACCTCATCATCGGCCTCGGCGCCGGCGACCGCCTCCTCGGCGGCGACGGCAACGACACGATCACGGGCGACGGCGTGTGCCCGCCCGGCGCGACCGACGCGACCTACTGCTCGACGGGCTCTTCCGCGACCGACGGCCCGGACACGATCGACGGTGGTCCCGGCAACGACAACATCGACGGCAACGGCGCGGACGACATCATCACGTCCGGTCTCGGCGACGATCGGGTGCGCGGCTCGGCCGGCAACGACACGCTCCGCGGCGACCAGGGCGCCGACGACGTCCGTGGCGGCGAGGGCAACGACTCGATCCGCGGCGGCACCGGCAACGACACCGTCTTCGGTGAGTACGGCAACGACTACGTCAACGGCGAGTCCGGCAACGACCGCATCTCGGGCGCGTTCGGCAACGACCGCATCACGGGCGGTGCGGGCAACGACCGCATGGCCAGCGGCCCGGGCAACGACCGCCTCTCGGGCGGCGCCGGCGTCGACAACCTCTCGGCGGGCTCTGGCGACGACCAGATCTTCACCCGCGACGGCTCGCGCGACACGGTGACCTGCGGCCCGGGCCGCGACACGGTCAACGCCGACCGCCGGGACCGTGTCCGCAGCGACTGCGAGCGCGTCGTCCGCAAGTAGGTTCCCGGCAGCACCAGCAGGACGACGACCCGGGCCACCGCCCGGGTCGTCGTGCGTCCGGAGCCGTCCAGGATCCGGCGCTCGGCTTCAAGGCCTCGGCGGATGCGGTCGATCACCCGCCCATGTCAGCTCACACCTCCCGCCTGCTCCGCCTCGCCATGCTGCTCCTCGTGAGCCTGTTCCTGCTCGCGCCGGGTGCGAGCGCGCAGGAGGGCACCGACGCGCTGCAGGCGCTCGAGGAGGAGGTCGCGGGGCTCGTCGACGAGCAGCTCCCCGACGACTACGACCCGGCCCTGGAGTCCGAGGCCGTGGACGAGAGCGAGCTCGGTGACGACTGCGCGAAGCGCGTGAAGCAGGCCGAGGACGCGATCGACGAGGAGCTCGACCTGGAGGACGACGGCACCGGGGACGTCGCGACGTGCGACGAGGCGCCGGCGGGAGCCGTGACGACGCCGCTCACGCAGACGCTCGCGCAGGTCCTGCGCTCCGGCGCGCTGCGCAGCGGCACCGTGGTGCTCCGCGGGAGCGGCTGGGTCAAGCAGACGCTCACCGCAGGCTGCGGCGCCAAGGGCAGGAGTGCAAAGGCCGTCCTCGGCCGCGCCACGACGAAGCGGTCGAAGGCCGGCACGGTGACCCTCGCGGTCAAGCCGAACAAGGCCGGCAGAGCCAAGCTCCGCAAGGCCAAGGGCACGCTCTGCCTCAGGCTGACGACGCAGGTCAAGGACGCGAGCCGCGCCGTGAAGACCTCGACGCGGACGGTCCGCCTGCAGGCTGGGCGGCGCTAGGCGGCGAGCTCCTCGCGCGCCGCGGCGAGGGTCCGGCCGAGACCGTCGGCGAGTGACGTGACCGCCTCGAAGCCGAGCTCCTCACGGGCGCGCGAGGCGTCCAGGCAGGAGCGCAGGATCTCGCCGGTGCGGGCGGGCTCGTACTCCGCGACGAAGCGCTCGGCCTCGTCGGGTTCGAGGTGCAGGCGGAGCGCCTCGACGACGTCGTTGACGGTGCTCTCGACCTCCGTGCCGACGTTGTACTCGCCGTTCGCGCGCGGGTGGCTCGCGGCGGCGAGGTTCGCCTCGACGATGTCGCCGACGTAGATGTAGTCGCGGGTCTGCTCGCCGTCGCCGAAGATCGTCGGTGCCTCGCCGCGGATCGCGCGGCCGCAGAAGATCGCCACGACGCCGGCGTCGCCGGCCGGGTTCTGTCGCGGGCCGAAGACGTTGCCGTAGCGGAGCGTGACGGCCTCGAAGCCGTACAGGCGGCCCTCCCAGCGGCAGTAGCGCTCCGCGCAGTACTTCGACTGGCCGTACGGCGCCATGGGCTGGGCGGGAAAGGACTCGGGCGTCGGGATGTTCGCCTCGCCGACCTCGCCGTAGATCGCCCCGCCGGTGCTCGTGTTCACGAGGCGCCGGACGCCGGCCAGGCGCGATGCCTCGAGGATGTTGATGGTGCCGCCGACGTTCGTGAGCGCGTCGTACGCCGGGTCCTCGATCGAGCGGCGGACGTCCATCTGCGCCGCGAGGTGGAAGACGACCTCCGGCTTCGCCGCGGCGAAGAGCTCCTTCATGCGGGTTCCGTCGCGGATGTCGGCCCGCTCGAGGCGGGCACCGGCGGCCAGGGCGCCGGCGATGTTCGCCTCGCGCCCCGAGGAGAGGTCGTCGACGATCGTGACGTCGTCGCCGCGGGCGAGGAGCGCGTCGACGAGGTTGGACCCGATGAAGCCGGCGCCGCCGGTGACCAGTGCACGCATGGCACCGGAGCCTAGGCGAGTGCCCGTGTCAAAGGCCCGCGTAGACGGCTGC